>DASTGQ010000374.1:0-4502 GCA_035718985.1 Gemmatimonadaceae bacterium | reverse complement strand
GCGCCCCGACCGCGAGAACCTCGCCGACGTGCGCCGCGGAGAGTTCGAGGGACTGCGCGAGGAGATCGGCCGCACCCCGCAGCGGACGCCAGACTTCGGGCCGTCCACCATTCATCCCACCGCCGGCGCCGTCGCCATCGGGGCGCGGCCCTTCCTGGTTGCCTACAACGTCTACCTCGGTCCCGCGTCCAACCTCCCCATTGCCAAGGAGGTCGCCAGGGCGGTGCGCGGCTCCGTCGGAGGCTTGAAGTACGTGAAGGGGCTCGGCTTCGAGGTGGACGGCCAGGCACAGGTGTCCATGAACCTCGTCGACACCGAGAAGACCCCGCTCCACCAGGCGTACGACATGGTGAAGATGGAAGCTGAGGCGCGCGGCGTGACGCCCACATGGAGCGAGCTCGTCGGCCTCGTCCCCGAGCGCGTGCTCTTCGAGGCGGCGGCGCGCCACATCCGCCTGCGCAACTTCTCCACCGACATGGTGCTCGAACGCAAGGTGCGCGCGGCCATCACGGGCGGCGAGTCGCTGAGCGAGTTCGTCGGCTCCGTCGCCTCGCCGTCGCCCACCCCGGGTGGCGGCAGCGTGGCCGCGCACGTTGGTGCCCTCGCCGCGGCGCTCGCTCAGATGGTCGCCGGCCTCACCGTGGGCAAGAAGAAGTACGCCGCCGTGGACGCCGAGATGCGCGAGCTCGCCGTTCGCGCCGCGGGACTCGGCAACACCCTCGCGGCACTCGTCGCCCGCGACGCGTCGGCCTATGCAGTCGTTGCTGCCGCC
The DNA here is from genome assembly GCA_035718985.1 of Gemmatimonadaceae bacterium. Classification (GTDB taxonomy): domain Bacteria; phylum Gemmatimonadota; class Gemmatimonadetes; order Gemmatimonadales; family Gemmatimonadaceae; genus AG11. Next base: position 3,730 of record DASTGQ010000374.1, on the reverse strand, counting down.
TACAAGCTCCCTGCCGACACCGAGGATCAGCAGCGCGACAAGACGTCGAAGCTCGACGACGCGCTCCTGCACGCCGCCGAGGTCCCGCTGGAGACGGCGCGCGCCTGCGCCGAGGTCGCCGAGCTCGCGCTCGCCGTGGCGGAGCGTGGCAACACCAACGCCGCCAGCGACGCCGGCGTCGCTGCGCTCCTCGCGGAAGCCGGCTGCGTGGGCGCGAGCTACAACGTGCGCATCAACGTCGGCTCGCTGAGCGACAAGTCGCGCGGTGGATCACTCTCGAAACAGGCGATCGAGTACGTGACGCGCACGCACGACCTCGCGAAGCGCACCGGAGAGATCATCGAACGGTCGCTCGGCGCGTAGAGACCCTTCCGTCGAACGGAAGGCAGGAGAGCGGAAAGTACGGGCAACGCTGAAGCGGCAGGACCCATTCCGTGATGGAAGGATCCTGCCGCTTCAGTCCTCTCAGCCATCTCCTTGAAGGCGGTTACGTCTCACGCTTCACGCTTCACGTCTCACGTCTCACGGCTCACGTCTCACGCTTCACGCCTCACGCACCTTCACGGCTTCGCCTCTCCCCCGTAGATCGCGTTGAACAGCCACTTGAACGTCCCCGCCGGCTGCGAGCGGAAGGTGATCTCCGGCGCGAACAGGTACAGCGTCCCCTTGCCGATGTCCGCCTGCACCGCCTCCACCGTGCCATCCAGATAGCTCTGCCCCCACGCCCAGCCGCTGCGAAGCGGCGTGCCGTTCGCGAACCACGCCAGCGGACGAACGCCCTTCGCCTCTGCGTCGCTGCCGAGCCGGAACGCCGGGTTATTGTTGTAGAACACGTCCGCCTCGCGCGGCATGCCGTACGACACCGGCTGCGTCGTGTCCACCTGCACCTGCATCACCGAGCCCGGCACGTAGAACTTCTCCGCCGCCAGCGGGCGCTCCTGACCGTTCGCGTTCTTCTCCACCAGCGCGTTCGTGATCGGCAGGCCGAGGTGCAGGCCGAGGTTCGCCGACGTGCCCACGGCAACGATCGTCCCGCCCTGCTCGACGAACTGCCGAAGCGCCGGAACCGTCTTCGCGATCGTGAAGCGTCCCAGCCGGTTCCGGAACTCCGCGGGGATGTCCAGCGAGTCCGGCTCCCCGCGTCCCGTGGCGCGGTCGTTCGCGGGGACGGCTCCCGAGGGCAGGATCAGGACGTCGTATCGGCTCGCGAGGTTGCCGGCGTCCAGGTCCTTGGCGTACACCACGTCGTACGGGAAGTCGAACTGCTCGAGGATGAACCGCGTGTGCCCCGACGGCATGGAGCCGCCGTACTGATCCCATAGCGCGATCCGCACCGGGCGCAGGCGCTTCGCGTCCGTGCCCGGCTTCGCCGTGGTTGCCGCCGCCGAGAGGCCGATCGTCTTCGCGACCTGCTGCAGCATCGGCGTCGTGGCGCTCGTCGCGGCGATATAGAACGTTCCGGCCGGCCATGTCGTCCCGCCCGCCTGCACCGGTGAACGCAGCACGTACACCGGCGCCTTGGCCGCCAGCGCGCGGTTCACCGCCACGAACGCATCGTTCACCTCGTGGCTCACGAGGTAGCCCGCCGCGTTGGCGACGCTCGTCACCGTACCGGCCGGAGGAGTGGCCAGCCCGGTGATGGGTGCGAACGGCCCGTCGAATCCGTCGAGGATCCGGTCGAAGTGCACGCCCATCTGGAAGGCGAGCGTATAGCCGGCGTTGTCGTACGGCCGCTTCGGCGGCCCGCCCGGATACGCGAAGTCGTTCGGGTGGTCCTGCGGCTCGAACATGTCCATCACCATCGGCCGGAACGCCTGCGCCGTCTTCACCACGTACGAGCCGGCGGGATACCGCTTCCCGTTCACCGTGAACGGCGCCGTAGCGCGGCTCACCTGCACGCCAACGTGCCGCAGAGTGTTCACGAACTTCGTCGCCGTCAGGAAGTCGGGCTGGTCGCTCGGCAGGATGTAGCCGCGCGGATCGCGCTTGTTCGGCGCGTGCAGGACGTCGGTGTAGTACTTCGGGTCCGAGCCGCGGCCGAACTGGAACACCGCGTCGCCGACCGCGCCGCCGCCCGCACCGCCGGCGCTGCGCCCCTCGTCTGCCTGTGCAGCGCGATCCTTCGCGATCGCCGCCTTCACCCGCTCGATGTCGCTCGGGCTCGCCGTCCAGCTGTCGCGGCTTCCGCGCTCGATCGAGTTCCGGCCCATGCGGTAGATGTTGTAGAGCAGGTTCTCCCGCTCGCGCGACGCGACGTCGAGCACCGCGCGATTGGCCGTGAGCGAGTACTCGATGGACTGGCGGAAGTGCCAGGGCTGCGGCGCGATCGGGAACGGCAGGTCCGCGCGCGGCAGCTGCTGGTCGGGAATGAACGGGATCACCTGCGGCGTCGGGTTCCCGATCGTCTCCGTGAGCAGGCCGATCATGTTGTGGAAGTACGGCGTCGTGCGCAGGCCGCCATTCCACCACGTGGAATACGTCGACCCGGTGCGCATCGTCACGCCGGGCTTTCCCTCCGCCTCGAAGCGCGAGTGCATTTGCGCCGCCACGAGGTCCAGCTCCGTGATGACGAGCGGGTCGTAGTTGTAGTTGAACGGATCGCGGAACGGCGGCGCGAACATCACGGTCCCCGCCGGTCCGGTCTGGTGGTGGTTGTAGACGATCTGCGGGAACCAGTCCCAGTACAGCACGTGGTTGATGTTCTGCGACTCGGGCTGGCTGCTCAGGTAGAAGTCGCGATTGATGTCGTGCCCCTGGTACTTCTGGTACAGCCGCGGGATGTCCTCGCCACGCTTCAGCGTGTCGGCGTCCTTCATGTACCAGTTCGACACGAGCTCCATGCCGTCCGGATTCGCGTGCACCGCGAGGATGATGCAGTCATCGAGGAACCGCATCGTCTCCGGGTCGTTCCGGCTCACGAGCTGGTAGACCGTCTCCATGAGCTGCGCCGCGCCGAGCACCTCAGTAGCGTGCAGGCCGCCGTCGATCCACACCACGGCCTTTCCTTCCTTCGCCAGCGCGTGTGCCTCCGCGTCCGTCAGCCCTTCCGCCGTCGCCAGCTTCCGCGAGATCTCACGGTAGTGGTCCAGCTTCGCCATGTTCGCCGGCGACGAGATGATCGCCATCAGCTGCGGGCGCCCCTCGGCCGTCTTCCCGATCTCGACGACCTTCATCCGGTCGGATTCGGCGTCCAGCTTGTGCCAGTACTGCTGGAGCTGGGTGTAGTTGGCCAGCTTGTAGTCGTCGCCGATGTTGAACCCGAACTGCTCCTTCGGCGACGTGATGTGCTGGGCGGACGCAACGGGCGCGCTGACGGCCAGCATTGCAACGGCAACGAACGCCGTTGGCCAGCGGCGCGCTCTGGTGGAGAGTGCGTGCATCGTCTTCGAGTGGGAGTGATGGGAGAGATCGTCTCGTCTTGGACAACGCTGGTGAGGCGGAGACCGTTGAGCAACCCTTCGCTGAGGAAGACCGATGGACCGGCGAGAGGAGGACCGATGGACCGGCGAGAGGAGGACCGATGGACCGATGGACCGATGGACCGGAACGGCGAAGGGCACACCGAACAGTGGTTCGGTGTGCCCTTCCGGTCCTCCGGTCCTCCGGTCCTCCGGTCCTCCGGTCCTCCAGTTCTCAGTCCGCCGCGACCGTCCCGAAATCGTAGCCCGGCACGGAGACGCGTGGGATCGGCTGGCCGATCACGCGCTCGATCGTGCGCACCATCGCGATT
>DASTGQ010000373.1:0-4476 GCA_035718985.1 Gemmatimonadaceae bacterium | reverse complement strand
TCGACCCGGCGGCGCTCGCGCCGTGCATCCGCTGCATCACCTCGCTCGTCGGCGTCGCGTGGTCGGGCGCGATCGTCGCGCGGAGCGATGATGCGTACGACTTGCTCGTGAGCTGCGCGATCGGCACCGACACGAAGGCGGGATCGGCGAGCTTGGCGTTGCGGTCGATGAATGCGCGCTGGTACGCCGAACCGAGGAGGTGTGCCCACTGCGTGCTGCCGAACGGCGGCATCGGCGAGAATCCCTCGAGGATGTTCATTGACTCGGTGATCGTCACCCCGCCCGACGACGAGGGCGGCATCGTGAGCAGCGTGTAGCCGCGATACGTGGAGCGGATCGGCTCGTGCCACACCGCCTGGTAACGCGCGAGATCCTCCATCGTGATGATGCCACCCTGCTTCTGCAGCTCGCTCGTCCACGCGCGGGCGATATCTCCCTCGTAGAACGCGCTCCGCCCACGCTCGGCGATCGCGTGCAGCGTGCGCGCCAGGGCTGGCTGCCGCAGCACGGCGCCGATGGCCGGCGCGTCGCCGTTCGGCAGGAACAGCGAGTCGCCACCGAAGTCCGCGATCAGCTCACGGTTGGAGTGCAGCGAGTTGTGCAGCGCGGTATCCACCGTGACGCCCTGTTCCGCATAGCGGATGGCGGGCGCCATCACCTGCGCCAGCGACATCGTGCCGTACTTCGCCAGCGCCGCGGTCAGGCCGGCAACGGCTCCCGGCACGCCGGACGCCGTGGGCCCGACGATGGACTTGTCCGTCAGCTTGCCGGCGGAGTCGACATACATGTTTCGCGTCGCAGCCAGCGGGGCCACCTCGCGATAGTCCAGCGCCGCGGCGCGTCCGTCGGCCATGTGGATCACCATGTAACCGCCGCCGCCGAGGTTCCCCGCTTCCGGATACGCCACGGCGAGCGCGAAGCCCACCGCCACGGCGGCGTCCACCGCGTTGCCTCCCTGCTTCAGGATCTCCACGCCGGCCTGGCTCGCCAGCGGCGCGTCAGTCGCCACCATGGCGTGCGGACCGAACACCGCGCCGCACGCCGCACGAAGGCGCCACGTCGCGGCAAACCGCGAGCTGCCCGTGCTCGAGTCGGCGCATGCGCGCGATCTCGGCGTGCCGATGTCGGTTGCGCCGGCCGTTGCGGCTACCGGAGAAACCGGCGCCGACACCGATGGGCTTGACTGCGGACGGCACGCCGCGAGCGCGACGAGCCCGGCAACGATGAAACGGATCTTCACGGATGCTCCCGGCAGGAGGGACTGATGATCAAATGCTCAATGCGCGCCGAGCCCGAAGCGCGCCACGATGCGGGTGGACGTGAGCCGAGCGCTGGTCGACTCGCCCGCGCTGAGGCCCGTCTTCTGGTGCAGCGATGTGCTCTGGTCCTGCACGACGTCGATCGCGAAGCGCGGCGAGAGGTTGTAGCCCACGCCATAGCCAAAGCCGAACGCGAAATCGGCATCGGCACCGGTCGGCCCGATGGACGGACCGCCGCCACGGGCGCTGAAGCTCTGGTAGATCGTGGCGCCCGCGCTGAGCTCGAGCACGGTGTGGAACTGTCCGCCGCTCGCCAGGTGAAGCGTGCCCATGACCTGCGACACCCGCGCGTCGGCATCCGTGGCGAATAGCGCGTCACCGCCCACGTTGCCCGTGTAGCGGAGCGGCACGCGCGCCGTGCTCCCACGAACGCCCAGCGATGCGCCCGCGCCGTAGTTGCGCTCCAGCGTCACGTTGAACTGCGTCGCGTCGCTGAAGTCCCACGCGCTGTTCGTGCTGCCATCGTGCACGGTCCATGGCTGCATCAGGCCGACGCCGAACGAGACGAACGTCGTGGGCTCCTGGAAGGGCATGCCGGGCCGCCGGATGATCTGCGCGTTGGCGGCGGGAGTCACGAGGCTGGCGAGCGCAAGCAACAGCAGTCGGCGCACGGGCACGATGGGTTGCGGGTGACGAACGGCGTCCGGTAACTTAGCCGGGGCGCATGGGAGACGACAGACATCTACCCGGCCATCCACGCAGCGTTCTCTCTCCTCCGCCCTGTGACCTCCAGAGTCAGCGACCCACGCGTCACCGAGCGGCGCAATCCGCGCACGCAGCAGATCGATCTTGCCGAGCCGCTCGGCATCGTTGACCTCATGCTCGCCGAGGACCGCACGGTGCCGGACGCCGTGGCCACCCAGCGTGAGCGCATCGCCGACGCCATTGCCGCCGCCGAGTCCACCTTCCGCGGGGGCGGACGGCTCTTCTACGTCGGCGCCGGCACATCGGGCCGCCTCGGCGTGCTCGACGCGAGCGAATGTCCGCCCACCTTCGGCACCGATCCGGAGATGGTGCAGGGGATCATCGCCGGCGGCGTCGCCGCGCTGACCCGCGCGCAGGAAGGTGCCGAGGACGACCTCGAGCAGCCGCGTCGCGACCTCGCCGCGCGCGGCGTGCGCGCCGGCGACTTCGTCGTCGGCATCGCCGCGTCGGGAACCACGCCGTACGTACGGATAGCGCTCACCTACGCGCGCGAGGTCGGCGCACGCACCGCGATCGTCGCCTGCTCCCCGCCGCCGCAGGAGACCCTCGACCAGACCGACATCCCCATCGTCGCCATCACCGGACCCGAAGTGGTGACGGGGAGCACGCGCCTCAAGGCGGGCACGGCGACGAAGCTGATCCTCAACATGATCACCACCGGCGCAATGATCCGGATCGGCAAGACGTTCGGCAACCTCATGGTGGACCTGCGCGCCACCAACGTGAAGCTCGCCGACCGCAGCGAGCGCATCGTCGCCGAAGTGTGCGGACTGACGCGCGAGCAGGCACGCGCGCTGCTCGCGCTCTCCAACGGCAGCGTCAAGCTGGCCATCGTCATGCAATCGCTCGGCGTCAGCGCCGAGGAGGCCACGACGCGCCTGAATGACGCGGGTGGTGTGATCCGCCGCGTCATCGACGCGCCGCCCCCGGTCGTGGGATGAGCAGCGAAGCGCCGCGCCGCGGCGGCGTGTACTGCGGTCTCATGTCGGGGACGTCGCTCGACGGCATCTCCGCCGCGGTCGCGCGCTTCACCCCCAGTGAAGGCGCGCGATACGAGGTGGAGCTGCTCGGCTTCCACGTGCATCCGTACACGCACGCGCAGCGCGAGCGCATGCTCGCCGCGATGCGCGAGGGCACGGCGCGTGAGTACTGCCGCCTCGCCGTGGACTTCGGTCGCTGGCTCTCCGATGCCGCGGTCGCCGTGCTCGCCGAGGCGGGGGTGGCTCGCGCCGACGTGCGCGCCATCGGCTCGCACGGCCAGACCCTCTGGCACGAGCCCGGCCATTCCACCTGGCAGCTCGACGCGCCCGCGGTGATCGCCGAGCGCACCGGTCTTCCGGTGGTGAGCGATTTCCGCACGCGTGACGTCGCCGCGGGAGGGCAGGGCGCGCCGCTCGTTCCCATTGCGGACGCGTTGCTCTTTGCCGGGAGTGAATGGCGCGCGCTCCAGAACATCGGCGGCATCGGCAACGTCACCGTCGTCCCGCCCGACGGCACGCTGGCCAGCGTGCGCGCGTTCGACACCGGCCCCGGCGTCGGCGTGCTCGACGCCGTGGTGCGCACGGTGGACCCGTCGCTCCGCTACGACACCGACGGCGCCATCGCCGCGCGCGGTCGCGTGCTGCAGCCCGTGGTGAACCAGCTCCTCGCGGAGCCGTACTTCCGCGCCGAGCCGCCCAAGAGCACGGGGCGCGAGCTGTTCGACCCGGCGTACGTGCAGCGGCTCATCGCTCTGTGCCGCGCCCAGGGCTCGGACGTCACAGACGCGGACCTCGTCGCCACCGCCACCGCGCTCACCGCACAGAGCATCGGCGACGCCTACCATCGCTTCATCCCCGAGCCGGTCGCCGAGACACTCATCGCCGGCGGTGGCGCGAAGAACACGACGTTGCGCCGCATGATCGCGCAGGCCGTCGCGCCCCTGAAGGTGACGGCGTTCGACGAGCGCTACTTCGACGGCGAGGCAAAGGAAGCGGTCGCTTTCGCCCTGCTCGCGCACCTGCACCTCGAAGGGATCCCCGGGAACGTCCCCACGGCCACCGGCGCCCGCGGTCCGCGCGTGCTGGGGACGCTCACGCCGGCGTAGGGCGCGCTTCGCCGTCCGAGCGCAGGAGCCACGCTCCTCCGCCGTCATCCCGCAAGAGCGAAGCTCCTGTGGGATCACTTTGCTTCTGCCGTGGCTAGCCGTCACCACGAAGGGGATACGCATGCTACGGATAGGAGCACGGATGAGACGAATCTCTCCGTGCCCTTTTTCTTTCCATGCGCCCTGGAGGTTCCCAACAAGGTCGCTCCAATCATTCACGGCCCTGGGAGTGTAGGAGATAGCAGCCGTGCGCGGAGGCTGGCTCTCGCGCGGCGCCGCTCCGCGTCATCCGTGCGGCTATCCGTCGGATGGCAGTTCCCCTTCGTCGTAACGGACAGCCGCGCGACGAGGACAGCGGATCGCGAC
>DASTGQ010000372.1:0-5983 GCA_035718985.1 Gemmatimonadaceae bacterium | reverse complement strand
AGTCTCGCCTTGGAGCGGCGTCCCCCTGGGTCCGGATACGAGGTACGAAGTACCTGCTACTGCTGTTATCGTCGCCGGCACTCATTGCCACCCCACGCGTTTCGCTTCCTATTGTATGAGGTCCGGCCCTTCCCCAATCTGACCACCCATCATGCCTCGCTTCCCCGTCCGCCCTTTCCTCCTCGGACTCCTGGTTGCCGTCGCCTGCAAGCCCACCGACACTCCCCCGGCGCCCGCTGTCTCGCCCCTCGCCGTGCCCGCCGAGGCGCTCACCGCCGTCGACTCCGGCACGCTCATGAGCTACGTGCGCGTGCTCGCCGCCGACTCGCTCATGGGACGCGCGCCCGGCACCACGGGTGAGGACAGGACCATCGCCTACCTCACCAGCCAGTTCCAGGCGCTCGGCCTCAAGCCCGGCAACACCGACGGCACGTACATCCAGAAGGTGCCGCTCGTCGGCATCACGGTGACCAACTCGCCCACGCTCACCTTCGCCAAGGGTAGCAGCACGCAGAAGCTCAAGTGGCGCGACGACTACGTGGCGTGGACCAAGCACGTCTCGCCGACGGCGTCGCTCGACAAGTCGCCGCTCGTGTTCGTCGGCTACGGCGTGGAAGCGCCCGAGTTCAACTGGGACGACTACAAGGGGCAGAACATGGCCGGCATGACGCTCGTCATGCTCGTCAACGATCCCCCGCTCGCCGACACGAGCAAGTTCGGCGGACCGCGCATGACCTACTACGGGCGGTGGACGTACAAGTTCGAGCAGGGCGCGAAGCACCACGCCGCGGGCGTGCTGCTCGTGCACGAGACGGGGCCGGCGGGCTATCCCTTTGCCGTCGTGCAGGGCAACGCAGCCGAGAAGTTCGACCTCGCCACGCCCGACAGCAACCGCAGTCGCAGCAACGTGGAAGGGTGGATCACGCTCGACCAGGCGAAGAAGCTGTTCGCCATGGCTGGCCAGAGCTTCGATTCACTCAAGGCGGCGGCGGCCACGCCGCAGTTCCAGCCGGTGCCGCTCGGTGTCACGGCCAGCATGCAGCTCCGCAACAAGCTGCGCTCGGTGAACTCGCGCAACGTCGTCGCCAGGCTCGTCGGCAGCGACACCGCGCATCGCGATGAGTACGTGATCTACTCGGCGCACTGGGACCACTTCGGCGTCGGGGCACCAGTGAATGGCGACTCCATCTACAACGGCGCCGCCGACAACGCGACCGGCACCGCTGGGCTCCTCACGCTCGGCAAGGCGTACGCGGCGATGAAGACGCCGCCGAAGCGCTCCATCCTGTTCCTCGCCGTCACCTCCGAGGAGCAGGGACTGCTCGGCTCCCAGTATTACGCCGAGCATCCGATCTATCCGCTCGACAAGACGCTGGCCGACATCAATATGGACATCCTCAACACGTGGGGGCCGACGAAGGACCTCACCGTGATCGGGCTCGGCGCCTCGGAGCTGGACGACTACGCAACGGCCGCGGCGGCCGAACAGGGACGCAAGCTGCGCCCCGACGCCGAGCCGGAGAAGGGGTTCTACTACCGCTCCGATCACTTCAACTTCGCCAAGCAGGGCGTCCCCGCGTTCTACTCGGAGGCCGGCGTGGACTACGTCAACAAGCCGGGCGATTACGGAATGAAGAAGCGCGACGAGTACACCACGACGCGCTACCACAAGCCGCAGGATGAGATCCAGCCGGACTGGGACATGACCGGCGCCGTGCAGGACCTCAAGCTCTACCTCACCATCGGCTATCGCGTGGCCGAAGCACAGAAGTTCCCCGAGTGGCGGCCGGGCAACGAGTTCCGCGCCACGCGCGAGAAGCAGATGCAGGCGGCGCCCGCCGCGCCGCCAGCAGCCAGGCCATGACGCCTGCGCTGCATGCTGCGCGTGCCGCTCGTGTGATGGTTCCCGTGCTGGTGCTGGCCCTCACACCCGTGCTCCACGCACAGCTCCCCGAGCGCGCCATCGATTCGGTGATGGCGCGCTACGCGGTGCCGGGCGGACCAGGCGCCAGCCTGCTCGTCGTGCGCGACGGAAAGGTGGCGCTCGCCAGAGGGTACGGACTCGCCGACATCGAGCACCACGTGCCCGTCACGCCGGAAACCAACTTCCGGCTCGCCTCGCTCTCCAAGCAGTTCACCGCTACCGCGGTGATGCTCCTCGTCGCTGACGGCAAGCTCCATTACGACGACCAGGTGACGTCGCTCGTGCCGGGCCTGCCGGCGTTCGCGCGCGGCGTCACGGTACGCAACCTCCTCAACCACACCTCCGGTCTCCCCGACTACGAGGACTTCGTCCCCGACAGCCAGACGAGGCAGGTATACGACGCGGAAGTGCCCGCGCTCATCTCGCACGCCAGCGGGCTGAAGTTCGCGCCCGGCACGCACTACGCGTACAGCAACACCGGCTACTGCCTCCTTGCGCTCGTCGTCGAGCACGTCACGGGGCAGCACTTCGCCGACGTGCTGCGCACGCGGATCTTCACCCCGCTCGGCATGACGAACACCATGGCGCGCGAGCCGAAGACCGTGGTGCCGCACCGCGCCTACGGCTACACCGTGGACAGCAGCGGCGTGAAGCTCACCGACCAGAGCAATACGAGCGCGACCCTCGGCGACGGCGGCATCTACGCCAACATCGTGGATCTCGCGAAGTGGGACCGCGCCCTCGCCCGGCACACCCTCGTGAGCGCCGACCAGCAGCGCCTCGCCTGGACCCCGCCAACGCTGCCCGACACCGCGGTGACGGAATACGGTTTCGGGTGGTTCATCGGGAAGGCACACGGCACCACGCGCCAGTGGCATCATGGCGAGAGCCGTGGCTTCACCAACTTCATCCTTCGCTACCCGGACCGGCGGCTCACCGTCGTCCTCCTCACCAACCGCACCGGCGGCGCCCCATGGGACGCGGCCGACACTGTGGCCGATCTGGTGGCAGGCTGGTAACGGACTTCCGTCGTCGTCGCATGCCTCACGAGCCACTCGTCTATTCCGTCCGCGACTTCGACGTCGTCGTGGACAACCAGCGCGCCGACATCCGCACCGACGACGTGCTCCAGCGGCTGTACGACGCGCTCGGGCTCATCGAGCAGTATCAGCCGTGGCGGCTTCGGCACCTGCACGAGGACCTGCGCTATTTCCTCGTCATCCGGTACCCGTGTCGCGGCGCGTACTTTCCCGCCGAACGCGCGTGCATGACCGAGCTCACCTTCCTCGCGCGCACCGACATCACCGCGGCGCCCGTGGCGTCGAGCATCGTGCACGAGGGGATGCACGCCCGCGTGCACCGCATGGGCGTGCGGCAGTCGCGCGACATGGCGCGCGAGGAACGCCTCTGTCGCCGCGCCGAGCTGGACTTCGGATACGCCCTTCCGCCGGAGCTCGGTGCGCCGGTGATCGAACGCGCCGCGGCGAGCCTCGAGCTCTCGGACCGCGAGGTGGCGCCCGTCATCGACTGGGACGAGGCGATGCGCCGCCAACAGGCGGTGGACGACCAGCGTATCCAGCCATGATGCGCCGTCCCGTGCTTCTCGCTCTCGTGACCGCCATGTTCGGCCTTGCGCCCGCGGTCCGCGCGCAGTCGTCGGTCGACGGAAGATCCAGCCCGCCGAGTGACAGCGCACGTGCGTGGATCGTGCGCGTGGCGGGCGTCTCTGGTGCCGCAGTGTGTCCATGCGGCTCGGCTTCGCTCCCCGTGCCGCACGACCGCGAGCTGTACATCGTGGGAGTCGGCCTGCGAAAGGTGCTGCATGCCGACCGGAAGGACGGATACGAGGTCGACTACGACCTTCAGTTCCTCCCCTTCATCGCGTCGCACGGGACGGCGGACGAAAACCTGGGTGTCCGGCTCTGCCGCGGCACGCACTACTGCGCCACCCCCACCTCGCCATCGCCGTGGACCACCCGCGCCACGGGCTTCGGGATCCTCCCCATCGGCTTCACCACCCTCGTCCCGGTGCTGCCACGCCTGCGATTCCAGCTGCGCGGCGCGGCCGGCGCCGTCCGGATGTCCAAGCCGGTGCCGCTGCTCGAGGGACACAAGTTCAACTTTCTCGCCGAGGCGTCCACGACCTTCGAGCTGCGCGTCACCCCGTCGCTCGCACTCACGGGCGGAATGGTGTTCAACCACATCTCGAACGGCGGCACCGCGGCGATCAATCCCGGCATGAACTCGCGCATGCTGGAATTCGGCTTCGTGCGGCGATGACGGTCCGAAGCACGTTCGTCACCGGGCAGCGCGGTCACCCTTCCCTTCGTTCATGACCTCCCGCCGCACCTTCATCACCACCGCTGGCTCCGCGCTCCTTGGTGCGGCGGTGGCGCCGTCCCTGCCCGCGCTCGGCCAGCGTCGCGCGGAGCACGACCTCGTCATCCGCAACGGCACCGTGTTCGACGGCACCGGCGCCGCCGGCCGGGAGCTCGACGTCGCCATCAGCGGCGGCCGCATCGCCGCCATCTCGCCGCACATCGCGGAGCGTGGGAGGGAGGAGCTCGACGCGCGCGGCCTCGCCGTGGCGCCGGGCTTCATCGACATCCACTCGCACGGCGACGGCAGCCTCGACGAGGACTCCCGCGACGAGTCCGTGATCCGTCAGGGCGTCACCACCATCGTCGTCGGGCAGGACGGGAGCTCCAGCGCCACCGGCGCGGCGGACAAGTCGTTCGCATCGTATTTCGCCGCGCTCGAAGCCCTGCACCCCGGCCCGAACGTGGCGAGCATGGTGGGACTCGGCACGCTGCGCGGCGCGGTGATCGGCGACAAGGATCGCCCCGCCACCGCGGACGAGATCGCGCGCATGGCCGCGATGGTGGAGCGCGCCCTCGCCGAGGGCGCGTGTGGCGCGTCGTCGGGGCTGGAGTACACACCGGGCGCCTTCGCCTCGCGCGACGAGCTGATCGCGCTGTGCAAGCCGCTCGCGAGCCGCCGCCTGCCGTACGCCACCCACATGCGCAACGAGGACGACCGACTCCTCGATGCCATCGACGAATCCATCGCCGTGGCGAAGGGCGCCGGCTGCCCGCTCGAGATCTCGCACCTGAAGACCCAGGGACCGCGTAACTGGCCGCACCTCGACGCCGTGTTCCGCCGCATCGACGACGCACAGTCGTCGGGGCTGGACGTCACCTTCGATCGCTACCCGTACCTCGCGTACTCCACCGGGCTCACGAACCTGTTTCCCGTCTGGAGCCGTGACGGCGGCACGGATGCGTTCCTCGCTCGCCTGCACGATCCCGCCGTCGCGCCGCGTATCCGCGAGGCGACGCTCGCCAAGATCGAGCTCATCGGCGGGTGGGACAACGTCCAGCTCTCCGCCATCCGCGCCGTCGAGGATCGCGATGCGGAAGGCAAGCGGCTGGGCAGTGCCGCCGCGGCGCGCCAGATGGATCCGTACGACTACACCGTCGCGCTCCTCGAGCGCAGTCACGGCGACATCGGGATGGCCGGCTTCGCGATGAGCGAGCAGAACCTCGAACGCATTCTCGCCGATCCGCGCTGCATGATCTGCAGCGACGGCGGCGGCTTCGCCGTGGATGGCCCGACGCGCCGCGGCAGCCCGCATCCGCGCGGCATCGGCACCTTCCCGCGCGTGCTCGGCCGCTACGTGCGCGAGCGGAAGACTCTCTCCCTTCCCGATGCCATCAGAAAGATGACCTCGGCGCCCGCCGCTCGGCTCCGTCTCGCCGATCGCGGCCGTCTCGCGGCCGGGCTCGCCGCCGACGTCGTGATCTTCGACCCCGCCCGCATCGCCGATACCGCAACGTTCGAGCAGCCTTTCCAGTATCCAGTCGGGATCACCGCCGTGCTCGTGAATGGCGGGATCACCCTGCGCGACGGCCAGCGCTCGCCGCAAGGCACCGGCCGCTCCTTGCGCGCGTCGTAACGTCGTTCAGCAGGTGTGTCATCCCGCAGCGCGAAGCGCTGTCGGGAGCTACGCCAAGTGTCATCCCGCAGCGCGAAGCGCTGTCGGGACCTACTGTCCCTACA
>DASTGQ010000371.1:0-2027 GCA_035718985.1 Gemmatimonadaceae bacterium | reverse complement strand
CCGCTCACACCACTCGGCATCCCGCCAGTTCACGTCCGTCGCCATCGCGGCGAAGGGGCCCGGCCCGATGCGCCGCTCGATCACCGGCCCCACGACGAAGGGCCCGATGCCCACCGCCAGCTCGCTCAGCTTGGCCGAGGCGCCCGTGACGGCGAACGTGTAGTCGCCAGCGGCGGCGAGTCCCACTCCGCCTCCGGCCGTCCGACCATGCACGCGCACCAGGACGAACTTGGGCGCGCGGATCATGGCGAGGATCACCTTGGCGAACCCGCTGAAGAACTCATCGCCCGTTTCCGCGTCGTTGATCTCCACCAGCTCGTCGAACGACGCACCGGCGCAGAAGGCCTTCGCGCCGTCGCTGCGCAGCACGATCACCCGTGCAGCCGGGTCCATCCCGACCCACGTCACCGCCTCGGCGAGCCGTCGCAGCAACGCGCCCGGGAGCGAGTTCCCCTTCGGATGGCTGAAGCGGATGGTGCCGATGCCATCAGCGATCGTGATGGCCACGTCGCCACCGGCGACGGACGTTCCGGGAGTGTCGGGTCGGGTGAGCATGTTCCTAAGAATAAGCAGGAAGCGGGAGGAACGGATTCTCGGGATTTCGTCGGAAGAAACCAGATCCTCTCGGCGCCGTTCATGTCCTCACGCATCAGCGAGCTCCCGAGCCGTCCCAGGAGAGCCAGGCTCTGGTCGCCCGCACAGCGTTGGTCCGTGGACGAAAGGCCTCGAGGGAACAGATCCGGCAGTTCCCGGCAGTCAATCCGGCCGTCTCCGCTCCCCTCGCTCTTCGAAATGGCGACAGGTGAGACTGGAGAATTGTCCGTTTTCCCGACTGAGGTGTAAATTCAGGCATGACCCAGACCCGAGCCACCAGCCTGCCGCCGGAGGATCCGGCGCAGGTCGCCGCCTTCGAGGCGCGCATCGCCAACGGCGAGAGCATCGAGCCGAAGGATTGGATGCCGGCGAAGTACCGCCGGCAGCTCGTGCGCATGATGTCGCAGCACGCGCACTCCGAGATCGTCGGCATGCTCCCGGAAGGAAACTGGATCACCCGCGCTCCATCGCTGCGGCGGAAGATCTCGCTCATCGCCAAGGTGCAGGACGAAGCGGGGCACGGACTGTACATCTACTGTGGCACCGAGACGCTGGGCGTGGATCGCGCCGAGCTCATCGGGCAGCTCCTCGACGGGACGGCGAAGTACTCGAGCATCTTCAACTATCCCACGCTCTCCTGGGCCGATATCGGCGTCATCGGCTGGTTCGTGGACGGCGCCGCAATCGTGAACCAGACGATCCTCGCCAAGGCTTCGTACGGTCCGTACGCGCGCGCGATGATCCGCGTCTGCAAGGAAGAGAACTTCCACAAGCGCCAGGGTTACGAGATCGTCGCGACGCTCGCGAATGGTACGCCGGCGCAGAAGGCGATGGTGCAGGACGCGGTGAATCGCTGGTGGTGGCCGTCACTCATGATGTTCGGGCCGAGCGATACGGACTCGCCGAATACGGCGGAGCTCATCCGCTGGAAGGTGAAGCGCAAGACGAACGACGAGTTGCGCCAGCGATTCGTGAATCTCACCGTGCCGCAGGCGATGGCGGTGAATCTCACCCTCCCTGACCCGGACATGAAGTACAATGCCGAGACGGAGAACTGGGAGTTCGGCGCGATCGACTGGGAGGAGTTCAACCAGGTGATCCGCGGCAACGGCCCGTGCAACCATGAGCGCCTCGAGGCGCGCCGCGCGGCGCACGACGAGGGTGCCTGGGTGCGCGAGGCCGCGCTGGCGCACGCAGCGAAGCAGCGCGCGCGGCAGTCGAGCGAGGCGGCGTAAGCCGTGGCGAGCACCGTCACCAACCGGACGATTGGCGCGCAATCCGATGCGCTCGCTGGCGACAGCCAGTGGCCCCTCTGGGAGGTGTTCACGCAGAGCGAACAGGGCGCCCCTCACGAGCATGCCGGCTCGCTGCACGCGGTGGACGCGGAGCAGGCGCTCCAGAACGCCCGCGACGTCTATGCGCGACGCGGTGGC
>DASTGQ010000370.1:0-11267 GCA_035718985.1 Gemmatimonadaceae bacterium | reverse complement strand
GCTGCCGAACATCTGGTCCAAGGACGAGGAAGGGACGACCGACGCCAGCGTGGAGACCGAGCAGGCGATGACGGCCGTGAACGAGTGGAATCAGTTCCTGAGGGTGTGGTACCACGATCGGTAGAGGTGCGCCATGGGTCTGCGTTTCCGCTTCACGCATCGGTTCGCCGTTGTCGCGCTGTGCATCGCCAGCGCGCTCCCCGCCCAGCAGCCGGCGCCGCAGCCGGCCCGGCAGCCCGCGGCGCCGAAGTACGACCGCAACACGTACGAGCACACGTCGGCCGACATCCCGATGCGCGACGGGCTCACCCTCCACGTCGAGATCTTCTCGCCGAAGGGCGCCACTGAGCCCCTCCCCTTCCTGTTCGAGCGCACGCCGTACGGCGTGGCGAACATGGGCGACCGGCTCAAGGCGGGCTACTCCGACCTTGCCGACGAAGGCTACATCTTCGTCTTCCAGGACATCCGCGGCCGCTACCGGAGCCAGGGCACCTTCGTCATGCAGCGCCCGCCGCGCCCCGTCGACGCGCCCTCGCAGGCGATCGACGAGGAGACGGACACCTACGACTCCATCGACTGGCTGCTCAAGCACGTCCCCAACAACAACGGTCGCGTCGGCATGCTCGGCGTCAGCTACGACGGCTGGACGGCGGCGATGGGGATGCTCGGCGCGCATCCCGCCCTCAAGGCGGTGAGCCCGCAGGCGTCGCCAGCCGACATGTTCATCGGCGACGACTTCCACCACAACGGCGCGTTCCGCCTGAGCTACGGCTTCGAGTACGCCTACCTCACCGAAGCGACAAAGGAGAACTCCGACTTCGACTTCGATCGCTACGACACCTATGAGTGGTACCTGAATCTCGGTCCGCTGTCGAACGTGCAGCAGAAGGTGCTGAAGGGAAAGTCGCTCCCCACGTGGACCGACTTCGTCAATCATCCCAACTACGACGGCTTCTGGCAGCGGCAGGCGATGAAGTCGTACCTCACGCGCGTCACCGTGCCCACGCTCAACGTCGCCGGCTGGTGGGACCAGGAAGACTTCTACGGGCCCATCACCATCTACCGCGAGCTGGAGAAGCACGACACGCGCGACCTCAACTTCCTCGTCGTCGGCCCGTGGCGTCACGGCGGGTGGAGCGGCGGTCCCGGCCAGAAGCTCGGCAAGATCGACTTCGGCTCACCAACCGGCGAGTATTACAGGAAGAACATCCAGGCACCCTTCTTCGCCCACTACCTGAAGGACAAGGGCTCGCTGAAGGAGCCCGAGGCCACCGTGTTCGAGTCGGGGAGCAACACGTGGCGCACCTTCGACTCGTGGCCGCCGAAGCGCGCGGAGACGAAGTCGCTCTACTTCCACGCTGATGGCAAGCTCTCGTTCGATCCGCCGACGTCGAACGAAGGATCGCGGTACGACTCGTACGTCAGCGACCCCGCGCATCCGGTGCCATATCGTCCGCGTCCGATCGAGCCGACGTACTATCCGAAGGGCTCCGGCTGGTACACCTGGCTGCTGGAGGATCAGCGCTTCGTCGAGAATCGGCCCGACGTCCTGACATGGGAGACCGAGCCGCTCGCCAACGACGTCGTGCTGGCGGGCCAGATCACCGCGAAGCTGTTCGCCAGCACCACGGGGCAGGACGCCGACTGGGTGGTGAAGCTGATCGACGTCTACCCGGAGAAGTACGAGCCCGACTTCAAGCTCGGCGGCTACGAGCTGATGGTGGCGAACGACGTCTTCCGCGGGCGCTTCTGGAAGTCGTACGAGCATCCGGTGGCACTCGTGCCGAACGCGGTGACGCCGTTCACCATCGACCTGCACACCCAGAGCTACCGCTTCCTCAAGGGGCACCGGATCATGGTGCAGGTGCAGAGCACCTGGTTCCCGATCATCGATCGCAACCCGCAGACGTGGGTGCCGAACATCTTCCTCGCCACGGAAAAGGACTTCAAGGCGCAGACGCACCGCGTGTGGCGCACGCCGGCGCAGGCGTCGCGCGTGGAGATCCAGACGGTGCCGGCGACGGAGACGTCGGACGCGCGCCGCGCCACGGGCCGCCAGCGTGCGATCGACCTCACCGGCATCTGGCTGCCCGGCAGCGGGGCGGAGCCGACGGAGTCGAGCGTCACCGTGAATGCCACCTGCCGCTCGAGTCCCGCCTTCTGGTACATCGAGCAGCGTGGCGACAGCGTGGCGTCGTGGACGAACCCGGAAAGCCTCAACCAGGGAACCCGCGCGCCGGATCGTCCGCTTCCGGTGCGAGCGGTGGGGACCATCTCCGGTTCGGACGTCGCGATGAGCGACGCATCGTCACGCTATCGGCTGCGCTACGACCCGGCGAGCGGGCACCTGCGCGGGACGTTGAACGGGAAGCCGTTCTGGGCGGTGCGAGAGGACCTGGTACCCGCGACGGGGTGCCTGCCGGCGCCCGCGTGACGGCTCGAGTCCGGCCGGGCAGAGGCGCTCCAGGACTCCGAGGGAGCGGTCCGAAGTTGTGCGAACAACGGCGAGTACGCGGGTAAACCCGGTACCGCGTACCGGGATTGGCATACCGGCCCCAGGAATTCGCGGCCGCTCGTGGACGAATCACGGCGCCCGATCTGTCATCCCGCACGAGCGGAGCGAGTGTCGGGATCCAGCGTCCCGATAGAGGGGCCTGCATCAGCGCAGGGACGGCTGATCCCGACAGGGCTGCGCCCTGCGGGATGACGGAACCAGGCACTGCGACACTCAGAGGCAGCCGCCGGAGAGGCGCGTCGGCGCCTTCCTGGGGCTCGTATGCCAATCCCGGTACGGAGTACCGCGTTTACCCGCGTACTCGTAGTTGCAGTTAACCGAACGAAGGGAGTGAGCGGGCAAGGACATCAGTCGTCGATCGGCTCCACGCCCTGCTCCTTCAGCCGCGCGAGGTGGTCGCGCATCTGCTGGAGCACCTCCGGCGGATGCCCCTCCCACTCCGTCACCTCACCGACGACGCGCAGCGCATCGCGCGTGCGATACGACCTCGTGGGATTGCCCGGGAATTTCTTGTCGGTGAGGTTGGGATCGTCCTCGATCGGGCCGGTGGGCTCCACGACGTAGATGCGGCCGGCACCTTCACCAATGGCCAGCTCGGCGCCCCACGTCGCGGCATCGAGCGTGGCCGTGAGGTAGACCCACGTCGTCACCCGCTCGAGGTTGCCGAAGTTGGGGCGCTGGCCGGGACTGATCATGTCGCCCGGCTTCAGGTCGGCCCTGGTGCCGTGGTAGTAGCGCGGTGCGCTCGGCACGCCTGCCTGATACGCGTAGACGAGCGATGGCGCGCCGTGGAAGGTGATGAACCCTTCCGACGCAGCGCCGAGTCGCTCGGCGACGCGGATGGATGCGGCGTTGTCCGGGCGGATGATGCTGATGATGCGATCGCGCGCGAGGACGTCACGCGCGTAGTGGAGTGCCGCCTGCGCGGCTTCGGTGGCATAGCCCTGTCCCCAGAACGGCTTCGCGAGCGCGTAGCCGATCTCGAACCCGGGCCAGCCGGCCGGCTCCCAGCATCCCACTCGTCCCATCAGGGCGCCCGTCGAGCGCTCCTTGACCGCCCACAGCCCGAACCCGCGCAGGCTCCAGTGGCCCATGATGAGGGCCATCTGCCGCCACGCCTCCACGTGGTCGAGCGGCTGGCCATCGCCGAGGAAGCGCGTGACCTCCGGGTCGGCCATCATCGCGGCGTACGCGTCGGCGTCGCGCGGCTCGAATCCGCGCAGCAGGAGACGGTCGGTGACGAGCTCGGGAACGGCGCTCAACTCAGCTCCTTGATGGCGAGGCCCCTTCAGCGCGCTCCACGTCGACGACGAGCATGGCCTGATCGGGGATGCCCTCTCGCTGGGTAGACGTCTCCCGACTCATGTCACGGAAGCGCCAGCTGCATTCGGCACTCGACACGGAGAGCAGCGGCGACACGAACGCCAGCTGCAGGCGCCGCTCGCTCCCAATCGGCGCGCAAGGCTTCGCGCCCTCTCGCGCGCTGACGAGCCGCCACCCACGCGGCATCAGCGCGCCGATCTCCTCATCGCAGTCGCCCGCGTCGCCGCTCGCGACACCGAAGTCGGCGATGACGATGGACGGCTCCGTCAGGTACGGCTCGACGGCATCGCCGAGCCACTCGCAGTCCGGTACGTTCGCCCCGGACATCTCGCTCGGCTCCGGCCTGCGCAACGCGAAGAGATGGATCGCGCTCTGCTCCAGGATGACGTGCGCGAAGCCGGACTGTACGGCCGAGTCGCTGTCGGCCGGAGGGTGTACCGGCCCGCCGAGCAGCGGCTCGCGCGCCGCGACGAGGATGCAGTTCGCGCCAGGGTGATACGGCGCGGTGACGTCGCTGTCGCGCAGGCCGACTTCGCGCAGCGCCTTCAGGAGTTCGACGTGCTGCGGACCGCGCACGTACTCCGTGCACACGAGCATGTCCGGCGAGTCCGCGGCGATGGCGGGCACGAGCCACTCGGGGATCGCCCGTACACCGGCGCGATGATTCACGTTCCAGGAGACAATGCGCATTACGTGGAGGAAGAGACGATGTCGACCGAGATTTCCACGGCGGGGACCGTTCCCCGGTTCTCGAGCCAGTGCAGGGTGTTCCTGTCCTCGGGCCAGCCGACTCCCGGGCCATAGTCGGTGGCGACGCCATCGCGATGGTCGGTGATGATGCCCTGCAGGATGTAGACGGTGCCCGGGCGGCCCTTGTGGTCGTGCACCGGACCGAACACGGCGCCGGGCTCCATTGTCACCATGCGCATGCGGAGCTGGCGCCCCGCCATCCCCTCGATCTCGGGACCGAGGTCCACCGTCGTGAGCAGCTTCACCGAGACGCCTCTCGTCTCGTGCGCTCCCTGTTCGTTGACCATCGTGCCTCCTCTCCGTTCACGGCACCGTCATGCAGCCCTGCGGAGCGCGAATCTCACGCTAAGGCCGCCGACCTACATGCGGACGTACGCGCATCCTGCGTTCTGCGCGCGGGCCAGCGCGAAGATCCCCGACGGCACCGCGTACGCGCCCTGAACGAGTCCACTGCGGAGGTCGGCGTGCACCTCATCCTCCCGGCGACCGGCCCTGGTGGCGAGGCGCTTCGCGAGGTGGCCCATGGCGAAGTCGCAGACGAGGACGATCGCGCCACGCGCGACGAGATCCGCAATCGTCGGCAGGGTGATGCCAGGCGCCGGATCGGGTGCGCGATGCATGAACGGATTCCGCGTCGCCGGCTGCTGTGTCGCCGGATCCTTCGTGTTGTACTCCGTGCCGAGTGCGTAGCGCTCCCAGAGACGATCGGTCATCGCGGCGCCGATGGCCTGGGTGCGGATGTTGAGCACGACGCGCGCCTCGTACGTGCCGGCCTTGTACGCGCTGCGACAGTTGTCGAGGTAGCGCTCGGCGATCTCGAGCGTGAGCGGGTCCGCCGGATCGCCGAGGCTCGGCCAGTCGAACACCGCCTTGTCGGTCGCGCGGTGCAGAAGGTCGATCCAGCTCAGGTCCCAATCGGGGCTGGCGACCGGCGCTGGCGCTCCATCGGCTGAAGCGTTCGTCGCGACCGCGGCGGGTGCGCAGCCAGCGATAGCGACGGTGGACGCGAGGCGGCCGGCGGTGCCGAGAAAGGTGCGGCGCGACGACGGATCGTATGGGGCGGTCATTGGGTCACGCAAATCAGTGCGATGTCATTCAACGAGCGCCACGGGAACGAGCAATTGCATCTCGGCTGGGCGGCGCAGCATCACTGTTCACCCGGTACTCGCCTTCCGGCACCCGGGTGGTCGTCGTGAAGACGCTGCCTTCGCCGGTGCGCCGGATCAGCGGGGAGGTGACGATACGGCTCCGCGGCCCCGGTCGCAACATCCCGCTATCCCTCGCTCTCCCCCGTGTCGGGATTCCTTCGCTCGGCGAAGTATCCACCGATCGCCGCGAGCACGCACGTCACCCCGCCCATCGCGATCAGCGTCCGCGCGCCGAACGTGTCCGCCACCCACCCCGAGATCGGTCCGCCGATCGCCGAGCTGCCGACGAGGAGGATGGTCTGGATGGCGAGCAGCCGACCATGCATCTCGGCCCGCGCGCGCACCTGCACGAGCGCCGTCGTCGACGTCGTGTACAGGATGCTCGACATGCCGACGATGAATGCCACCATCACCGCAACGGGGACGGTCGGCGACGCGGAGAGCGCGAGCAGGGAGAGGCCGAGCACCGCCGCGCCGAAGATGGAGTGCCGCACCGTGACTTGCCCACGCCGCGCCACCCAGAGCGCGCTCACGAGGCTGCCGACGCTGAGGATGGAATAGAGAATCGTGAACTCGGCGTCGCTCCCGCGCAGCGCGTGCGTCACGAACAGTGGCAGCGTGACCGGGAAGTTGTAGGCGAGGAGCCCGATCGCCGCGAGCATGGCGTACGTGATGGAGAGCGCTGGGACGGAGCGCAGGTAGCGGAGCCCCTCGCGTACCTCGCGCGGCTGTCGCGGCCGAGGCGGCACGCGTCGCAGCTCCTCGGGACGCATCATCGCCAGGCAGGCGATCACGGCGAGGTACGTCACCGCGTCCACCGAGAAGCACCAGCCGTAGCCGAGCGTGGTGACGAGCACGCCGGCGAGCGCAGGGCCGAAGACTCGCGACAGGTTGACGATCATGCTGTACAGCACCACCGCGTTCTGCCGGTCTTCCTGCGATACCATCTCCGTGACGAACGATCGGCGCAGCGGGTTGTCGAGCGCGAGGACGACGCCGCCGGCCATGGCGAGCGCGAACAGCGCGAACAGCGACGGATGCGGCCGGAACGCGAGCACGGCGAGCCCGATGGACTGCGCCATCTCGAGCGCCTGCGTGATGAAGAGGAGCCGGTGCTTGTCCGAGCGGTCGGCGATCGCGCCGCCCCAGGGCGAGAGGAGCATGATCGGCCCGTACTGACAGGCTGCGAGCCACCCGACGGCGACGCCGCTGTGGGTGAGCCGCAGGACGAGCAGCGTGAGGGCGATGCTCGTCAGCCAGTTTCCGCTGTTGGAGATGGACTGCCCGATGAAGAACAGCCGGAAGTTGCGGTGGCGGAGGGACTGGAAGGTCCTCGACATCCCTCCGGTTTCCGTAACCATCGTCAGCTCGCTGCCTGCGGGTCCGCCAGCGCTACTGCTTCGCGCAGCCGATCCGTGTCGTCGTCCCACCATCCTCGGCTGTCACAGTACCCGAGGACGCTGCGCGCCGCGACGAGCCCACTGGTGAAGAACGCCTGGGCATCGGTGACCCATTCGGCGACCGCGTTGGCCACGCTCGGCTGCTCTCGCCCTTCGAAGCACGTCACCCGCCACTCGGTCGGCCCGCCTGCGCCCACGACGAAGCGATAGGCGCCGTCCATGAAATGACATTCCGCTGCCTGTCCGCGCTCCCTCAGTCGCCGCAGCGACGGAATCCAGGAACCGAGGAGCAGCACGGGAAAGTCCGACCACTCGACCTCGGGAAAGGCGGCGTTTGTGCCATCCGCGATGATCCAGATGGGAGCCGCGAGTGCGCCGGCCGTGCTCCGCTGCACCTGCGAGAGGTCCACTCGAATGCCGCCCACGTCAGTCGCCTTCGCGCGGCGAGTCATTCGACTCAGAGCTCCCCCGTGTAGCGCATCTCGTTCGTCGCCACGAAGCCGAGCGCCTCGTACAGCGGCCGCCCCTCGCTCGATGCGTGCAGCACGAGGTGCGAGACGCCAGCGTCGCGCGCGCCAGCGATCACGTGCTCCATGATGAGCTTCGCGAGCCCGCGCCGTCGCCATGCACGTTCTGTGAAGACGTTGAGCACCATCCCTTGCGGGCCGGTCGCGACCTCCACGCTGTCGCCTCGGCGACGGATGCTCGGCAGGGCGCGCCGGAGCTGCAGCCCGGCACCGGCGACGACTTTGCCAGGCGATGACGCGGGCTCGGCGAGCCAGGCGAGATACTCACCGCTGGGCAGCGCCGACTCGAAGTAGCGGCGCGAGGCGTCGGCCATCGCCTCCCACTGGTCGTCGGCAATACCGTGGATGTCCCGGAACATCTCGGCGCGGTGCCGAGCCAGAACGGGAACGTCGGCCAGCGTGGCGCGGCGGACGATGAAGGGGGCGTTCATCAGATGAAGATGGCAGCGACTGCGGCCCAACGCAGGCCGCATCCAGGGATCAGCCCCCGGCGGGACGACGCTGCTGCACGATCGCGGCGACCATCCGGTCCTTCGGCGCCTCGGATTCGCCAAGTCCCTGGACGACTCCATCGATGTCCGCCTGGGAGCGGTTCTGGCTCATCTTCCACTTTCCCTCCAGGCGGTCGATCCTGAGCTCGACGCCGACGATGGCCTTCATCTGCTGGGCGATGAACTCGTCGGGCGCGTCGCTCACCTGCCACTCATGCGGTCTGCCGGCTTCGTGTTGCCGAGTGAGCGCCTCGAGATGCGGGCGAAGGAACTGCGGGTCATCGTGCAGTCGCAGGGCGCCGTACGCGTGAATGGCGACGTAGTTCCACGTCGGGACGACCCGTCCATGTTCACGCTTGGTCGCGTACCACTCCGGCGTGATGTACGCGTCGGGCCCCGTGAAGATGACCATCGCGTCCACCGTCTCGCCGGTGACGCAGCGGGAATGCGGGTTGGCGCGCGCGAAGTGGCCGATCAGCGTGCCGTTTGGCCCGGCCGTCCTGTCGAGAACGAGGGGAAGGTGCGTCGCGAGGAGTCCCTCGTCGGGCGTGCTCGTCACCAGCGCGCCGAGCGGGTGCGCCTCGATGAAGGCGAAGATCGTCGGGAGGTCGCGTTCGGCGAACGAGCTCGGGATGTACATGGGTGTCGCTCGTCGTCCGGATCAGTTCGTCGGCGGCATGGTCCGCGGGACCTGCACCTCGTAGTGCACCGACTCCGCGTCGAACCGGCTCAGGATCCGCCGCGCCGCTTCCGGCACTACCGCCCTGGCGTAATCCTCGCCGGCGAACTGACGCACGTCGTCGAGCGACGTGAACCACATCAGCGTCACGAACTCCACCTCTGCGCCGGAAGTCCGGCGCAGCAGCTCGATGCCCTTGAAGCCGGCGATCCTGCGCGACGCGATGCCGACGAACACCTCCTCGCGCAGGAGCTGCTCGTACGCGTCGGCGTTCGCCGGCGTGGTCCAGCCGTGCCAGAGTCGACAGATCATGCGTCGAAATATGCGGCGGGGAACATCCTCATGCTGGCCCCGGAGCTCATCGTCAGCTCCTCCTCGCGCCAGATCTTGTCCAGCCACACGACCGTGTCGCGCGGATCGTCGCTTTTTCGCGTTCGTCGACTTGTGCCGCTACCGCCCAGCCGTCAGCAGCAGCGTGCACGCTCCCATGCGTGGGTTGTGCAGCACAGCGCCCGCCACGATCGCCGGGCTCGAGAGCAGCGTCTGCACTGGCGACGTGCCGACCGAGAGGTATCGCGCCGACGGGAGTCGCGTCTCGAGCTCCACGACCGCCCTTTCCGAGGAATAGCGTGCGAACGTCCTGCTCGCGCGCTCGATCGCGTCACGCACGTCCTGCTGACCGAACAGCATGCCGCGCACGTTCGTGCACTGGGACAGCGTGAGGTCCCGCACCGCGTTGAAGCGCTCCGAACGTGGGAGCGCCGGGTCAGCGAGCCTGGCGAGCAGCTGGCGCCGCACGTCGTCGGAAGAGACTCCCGCGACGTCGTTCGCCCTCGGGCGCTGGAGCGCGTCCTTCGCCAGCACGGCGAGCCCCGGCTCGTTCGCTCGCGGATCGTGCTGCAGCACGTAGAATCGCCGCAGCGCGTCGCGCCCGACCCCGACGTCCACGGTGCCGATCAGCTCGTCCATCGTCGTCGTGCCGTTGTCAATCAGGACGAAACCGAACGAGATGATCGAGCGCAGCACCTCCTCCGCCTTGCCTGGCTGGCCGATGGACATGTAGTACGCGGCACGGGACACGGCGGCGTAGGTGAGCTCTCGGCTCCCCTTGTACGATGGGAGCGGGCGCTGCTCGGGAAGCGCGTCCGTGGCGAACGGTACCTGCAACTGTCCGCCGACGACGTCCACCGCCGGCGCCCGGGCCACGAGGTCGAACGTTCGCCAGATCGGCGCCTCGGCCAGGGCTTTCAGGTACGCCTGCTCCCGTGGACTGAATCCCTTCGCCGCCGCTTCCAGGATGGTCCGGCTCGACGGACCGGCATACACGTCGGGGCGCGACGACTGGAACATGTCGGACGTGATCAGGTTGACACGCCACGGTCGCACGAAGTGCGTGGCCGGCCTGTTCATCGCGAACTCGCCGTTACCCACTCGCCGGTACTGCAGCGCGTTGAGCGCGACCCCGGCCTCCATCGGCGTGATTGACGGATCGTGGGCGACGCCGAACGCGCGCGCCGGCTCGGCCACCACCATCATCCGGGTGCGGACGTTCGTGTTGGAGCGGTACAGCATCGTCGCGAGGTGATCGCCACTCACGGATACCGTGATCAGCGGTACTGCCGCCATCGCCACCGCCGCGATGAGCGCGTTGCGGATGATCCGCGCCACCGGCATCCACCATGACCGCTGCGTCCTCTCCTGTCGCGCGACGTACGACGACGCAACGCCGAGCGGCGCCGGCACCTGGCCGTCGAGCCGCGCCCCGAATCCCTCCGCTACCGCCGGCTCGCGCACCGCGAACCCGAACCATGAACGCTTCATGCGCTACACCGGTGTGGGTTCCACCACGCGTGGAAAGCGCAGCGACGCGTCGATCTCCGCGCGCGCCGCCACCATCCGCTCGATCTCGTCCGACACTTCCTCGGCGAGACCGATGTGCGTCGTCAGTCCTTCCACGGCCGCCGAGCCCGCGTGCAGGCGCAGCAGGTTGAGACGGATCGTCTCCAGCGCGCTCACCGCCGCGGTGAGCCGGTCGTGCAGGGCGTCGCGCTCCTCGCGCAGTGCCTCCGCATCGGTCTCGTCGCTCCCGCGCCGCAGCGACTCGATCGCCGACGTGAGCTCCTCGTGCCGCGTGCGCAGCATCTGTGCGGCACGCTGCAGGCGCTCGAGCAGCGCAGGGAGGTCACCGAGCGTCTGGCGGGTCGCCTTCGGCAGCCGCTCGTAGAGCTGCTCGGCGGCGAGGCTGAGCGAGAGCTCGGTGGCACGATGCGTCATCGCCTGCGCCACCGGCGCGCTGCCGCGCAGCCGGCGCGCGAGGGCGAAGGCGAGCTTGCCGAACCGGCCCATCCACACCCTGGACCAGAACTCCGTGTCGATGTCGCGACGCGATTGCATGAGCGCGAGGGAGCCCGTGCCGGTAAAGATGCCGACGCCA
>DASTGQ010000369.1:0-2494 GCA_035718985.1 Gemmatimonadaceae bacterium | reverse complement strand
GAGCTCCTGCCCGGGCTGGATCACGTCGCCGTCGAGGTCGTTCGCGCCGAGGATCGCGTCCACGGTGGTGGAGTGCGAGCGGGCGATGTCCCACAATGTGTCGCCCTCCTGCACGCGGTACGTCGTCCCGCCGGACGAATGCGAGGCGACACGCGCAGCAGCTCCCGGCTCTGCCTTCGCCCTTGCCGAGGCGAAGCGGGTGTACTCGGTGGGGAATACCGCGACGTGAAAGTGCGCCGGCGCGTGCTCTTCCGTCGCCTCCAGCACGTCGCTGCCCTCGAGGTCGAGGAGGGTGGCGCGCAGCCAGCGCAGGCACTTCGAGTTGCGCGGCTTGCGGAGGTCGATCGCCATGCCCGTGGGATGCACCGAGAGCCCGCCGATGCTGTTCCGCGGCTGGCGCGTGGCGGGACGCACGCCGCTCGTCACGACGAGCGCCTCCCCGCACTGGTTCTGGTACTGCGTGGCGAGCCGCTCGACGAACAGCCGCGTGGACGGGCGGACGTATGGATAGCGCACCGCGTGGAGCTCGAGCGTGCCGCTCGGCTCGAGCCGCACGAGCCGGCCCTCCTTCGCCGCGTCGCGCACGTCGGAGGGTGTCTCGTAGAACGAGAGCCCCTCCGAGCGCGCATGATCGTACATGCGCTCGACACTCTCCATGGAGCCGCGCAGGGACTGGGCGGCGGCGGTTTGGACGACGATCGGCGATGTCGCCAATGCGACAACCGCCGCGGCCACGAGGAGACGCGGAGCAGGAGACATGGGTTTCATTCTACCGGACCGACGCCGACGGGGCCATCCGGGTCACTGACGGCGCCTTGCCGGCATGCCGAAGGAACTCCGCGAACGCCTCGGGAAGGCCGGCCGCCCGCACGCCGGCGATGGTGGCCTCGATGTCGTACTCCACGCGGACGAACTCCACACCCGGCTCACCGTCGCCGAGGGTGATCATCGCGTAGCCGGCCCGCCAGTCGCCGTCCTTGGGACGGCCGACACTGCCAGTGTTCACGAAGTGGACGCCCTCCACCGCGCGGTGCCAAGGGAGATGGGTGTGGCCGAACGCCAGCACGTCGCCGGCGACGAGTCCCGCCGCGTCCGCCATCTTCCGGCAGAAGTCGTCGGGGCGATCCTCGGTGAAGTAGAGGGTGTTGAGCGTCGGGATGCCGTGCACGAGCACGAGCTTCGGCCCACTCACGTGGCCGCCGAGCGCGCGCAGGGTGATGGAGAAGGGGAGGCCGGCGAGGAACCGCTTCGTCTCCGGCGTCACCGTGCGGCGCGTGTACTCGTAGCTGACGTGCGCCAGCGCCTCCTGCTCCGCGTTCTCGCTGCGGCAGCCGCAGTGCTTGTAGTCGGTGGCGACCGTGGAGTCGTAGTTGCCCGCCACGCCGGCGATGCCGCGCTCGCGCAGACGAGCGACCACCTCGTTCGGGCTGCTGGAGTAGCCGACGAGATCACCGAGGTGGTACGTCGCCGTCACGTCGGAGCGCGTCGCGATATCGGCGAGCACGGCGTCTAGCGCCGGCAGGTTGGCGTGGATGTCGGAGATCAGCGCGTAGCGCATTCGCGGCACATCACCGTGGCCGACGCCGGGCAGGCGCCGGTGAACTCCTTCGTCGTACGCAGGCCGGCTGGCACCTCGTCTCGCGTCGCGGCATGGAAGCCGAAGCCGGGGAACCAGTGCTCCGCCGTGGTGGTGAGCAGCCAGAGCGCACGGAGCCCGCGCGCCTCAGCGTCGGAGATCACGCGCGTGACGAGTGCGCGCCCAACGCCGTGGGAGCGCACGTCGGGGTGTACGGCCACGGAGCGGAGCAGGGCGTCCTCGCCCGACTGCTCGAGTCCGGCCACGCCGACGATGTCACCGCCCGACTCGGCGACGACGAAGGTGAAGAAGGCCTCGCGCACGCCGTCGAGCGGAAGGGCGCTCGCGGTGAGCAGCCGCTCGACCGCGGGGAGATCGGAGGGCGTGGCCGACCGGATGACCGGGGTGGTGATCGTGGTGGTCATGGCCGGATCCTCAGGTGCAGCAGCCGTCGTCGCAGCCGCACGAGCGGGTGGAAGTCGTTGCAGCGCCGAGCGAGGCGAGGGTGCGCAGCGGCTTCGTTGCGGCGGTGCCCGGCTTGGTGGCGCGCACGAAGCCACTCATGATGCGGCCTTGCACCTCTTCCGCGAGCGAGACGTCGAGCCCGGTGCCCTGCAGAAGCGCGGCGGCATCGTCGCGTGTGTAGACGCGTGTCGGCTCGATGCTCGGGTTCTCGAAGCCCACGTCCTTCAGGAGAGCGATGAATTCGTTCTCCTCGAGGGCGCCGGCGACGCAGCCGGTCCAGAGCGCCATGCTCTCCTTCACCGCGGCCGGCAGCCCCTCGCGCACGATGACGTCGCTCACGGCGAAGCGGCCACCGGGCTTCAGCACGCGGAACGCTTCCTTCAATACGGCGCGCTTGTCGCCCGACAGGTTGATCACGCAGTTGGAGATGATGACGTCCACCGTGTTGGACGG
>DASTGQ010000368.1:0-8037 GCA_035718985.1 Gemmatimonadaceae bacterium | reverse complement strand
GTGATCGGCGCCGCACCCGGCATGACCGTCGTCGGCGAGGCCGAGGGGGGCAATGCCGCGCTTGCACTGCTGGCGCACACGCCGGCGGACGTGGTGGTGATGGACCTCTCCATGGCGGACGGTGACGGGCTCACCGCCACGCGCGCCATCACGCGCGACAACGGCAGCGGCGCCCGGGTGCTCGTGCTCACGATGCACGGCGAGGAGTCGTACCTCGAGCCGGTGCTGGCGGCGGGCGCGTCGGGCTACCTGGTGAAGAGCAGCGCCGACCGCGAGGTGGTGGAGGCGGTGCGCGCCGTGGCGCGGGGCGAGACCTACGTGCGCCCCGCTGCGGCGCGCGCGCTGGCGCAGGGCGCGCAACGTCGTGAA
Organism: Gemmatimonadaceae bacterium; assembly: GCA_035718985.1. Classification (GTDB taxonomy): domain Bacteria; phylum Gemmatimonadota; class Gemmatimonadetes; order Gemmatimonadales; family Gemmatimonadaceae; genus AG11. The sequence goes on along the minus strand of DASTGQ010000368.1, from coordinate 7,668 downwards.
GAGCGCGCGGCCGAACGCGAGCGGTTCGAGAAGCTCACCGACCGCGAGCGCGTCGTGATGCGGCTGATTGCCGAGGGGTACACCGCGCCGCAGATCGGCGAGCAGCTCTCCATCAGCCCCAAGACGGTGGACACGTACAAGCAGCGCGTGAACGACAAGATGGGGCTGACGACGCGAGCGGACTACGTGAAGCTGGCGTTGCGGCTCGGGCTGCTCGGGGCAGCGTAGGGGAGGAAGAGGTCCTCCCGCCGTTACAGATCCGCACAGCTCTTCACGATGGCCGAGCAGCTCCGGCAGAGCAGCTTGCAGTTCCGCCACCAGAGGTCAGTCGAGCCGCACCAGTCGCACTGCTCCGCCGGGTCGATGACGGGCGCGTCCGTCTCGCCCTCGGGCTGTGTCTTGCGTAGAGTCGCGGAGTCGTCGTCACTCATCCAGAATCTCCTGTGACCAGCAAACGGTGCCTCCACTGACCAACAATGCAACTTCGCACGTGATCGACGACGGCGACGTCGCCACCACGGATCCGACCGTTCGCCCCGAGGACATCCCCCTCCACGACGACGTCCGCTGGCTCGCCGCCGCGCTCGGACGCGTGATCCGCCGCCTCGAAGGAGAGACTGCCTTCGAGACGGTGGAGTCACTCCGCCGCGCCTCGCGCGCGCGGCGGCACGGGGCGCCGGGCGCTCCGACGCTCGAGGAGCTGCTGCGGCAGGTGGACGCGCTCCCCGTGGATCTGGCCGCCGTCACGGCGCGCGCCTTCACCCTCTTCTTCCTCCTCATCAACACGGCGGAGCAGGTGCATCGCGTGCGGCGCGCCCGGTCGTACCGCAGCGACGAGAACGCCGAGCCGCAGCCGGCGTCGGTGCGGTGGACGATGCGTGAGCTGCACCAGCAGGGACACGGCGCCGCCGATGTCGAGCGCGTGGTGCTCAACCTCGACGTCCGTCCCGTCCTCACCGCGCACCCCACGGAATCCACGCGTCGCACCCTCCTCGGCCTCCAGGCGCGCGTCGCCGATGCGCTGCTCGCGCGCCAGCACGTGCCCGCGTTGGAGCGACACGCCATCGACGAGTCCCTCGACGGCGAGGTGGAGCTGCTCTGGCTCACCGCCGAGGTGCGCCGCGACCGCCCGTCGGTGCGCGACGAGGTGAGCACGGTGCTCTGGTACCTCGAGACGCGCCTCCTCGATGCCAGCGCCGCGGCGCGCGACGCGCTCGTGCGCGCGTACGAGGAAGAGTTCGGAACATCCTCGCCCGCGCTGCGGCAGGTGGTGCCGCTCACCCTCGGCAACTGGGTCGGCGGCGATCGCGACGGCAACCCGTTCGTCACGCCCGACGTCACCGTCGCCACAGCGCGCCGCGCCAGCTACGCCATCCTCGGCCGCTACGACGCCGCGCTGGACGACCTCGTGGAGCGGCTGTCGTTGTCGGCCACCTTTGCGCCCCCGTCGGCGGAGCTGCGCGAGTCCCTGGACCGTGACCGCGAGGTCATGCCGCAGGTGTGGGAAGCCAATCGCAGTCGCAACGCCGACGAGCCACTGCGATTGAAGCTGAGCTTCATGGCGGCGCGGATCGAGGCGACGCGCCGGCTCACTGCGGCACGCGATGCCGGCCGCGCCGCGCAGGAGCGGGCGGCGTACGGCAGTGCGGCCGAACTGGAGCATGACCTGCTGCTCGTACGCGAGAACCTCGTGCAGGCAGGAGCGAGCCATGCCTGTCGCACCACGGTGGACCCGCTGCTCGCCAGCGTCCGCGCGCACGGCCTGTTCGGCTACATGCTGGACATCCGCGACCACGCCGACGTCCACGCTGCGGCGATGGACGACATCGCGAAGCAGCTCGGACTGCCGCCGCTGGATGGCGACGCGCTCCGCCGCGAGCTCATGGGACGCCGTCCGCTCGTGAACCGCCGCGTGCCGCTCGCCGAGGCGACGCGCCGCGTGCTCGACACCTTGCGCGCCGTGCGCACCGTGCAGCGCGAGGTCGGGGAGCGCGGCGCGTGCACGTACATCATCTCGATGGCCACCTGCCCCGAGGACCTCTTCCGGGTGCTGCTCTTCGCGCGCGAGACGGGGCTCGTGGACCTCGCCGCCGAGCCGCCGGTGTCGTCATTGGACGTGGTACCGCTGTTCGAGACGCTCGACGATCTCGAGCACGCCACGCGCGTGATGGGTACGCTGTTGGCGGATCCCGTCTACAAGCGGCAGCTCGCGGCGCGTGGCAATCGGCAGGAGGTGATGATCGGCTACTCCGACTCCAGCAAGGATGCCGGTATCGTCACCTCGTCGTGGGCGCTGTACGAGGGACAGGAGGCGCTGGCGAAGCTCTTTCACGATGCCGGCGTGGAGCTCAGCCTGTTCCACGGTCGCGGCGGCAGCGTCGGGCGTGGCGGTGGCTCGCCGGTGTATCGCGCGCTCGCGGCGTTGCCACCCGGCACGGTGGACGGACGCCTCAAGATCACCGAGCAGGGCGAGATCATCTCGCAGCAGTTCGGCCTCCTGCCGCTCGCCGAACGCACGATGGAAGTGACGATGAGCGGCGCACTCCTCCAGGAGTTCCGCGTTCCCGACGCGAAGGCCGATCCCGCGGCGGATTCCGGGCATCGCGCCGCGATGCGGCGACTGAGCCAGCGCGCGCTCGAGGTCTACCGCGACTTGGCGCACCGGCACACCGCGCTGTTCGAGCTGTTCACTCGCGTCACCCCCATCGCCGAGCTGGCCGACGCGCGCTTCGGGTCGCGCCCCTCGTTCCGACCGGGCGCAGCCAAGGGGATCGAGGGGATCCGTGCCATTCCCTGGGGCTTCGGCTGGACGCAGATCCGCCTCATGCTCACCGGCTGGCTCGGCGCCGGCACCGCGCTCGCCGACGAGGCGAGCACGGAGCAGGGGCTCCAGCGCCTGCGCGCCATGGCGCGCGACTGGCCCTTCTTCGATGACCTCATCGGCAAGATCGAGATGGTCTGTGCCAAGACGGATCTCGAGATCGCCAGCACCTACGTGCGGGAGCTTGGTGGCGACGAGTCGCTGCTGCAGATGCTGGAGCAGGAGTTCCGCCGTACGGTGGATGCGATCCTGCGTATCCGCGACGCCTCACAGCTGCTGACCGACAACCCCGTGCTCCAGTCCGCGATCCGGCTGCGCAACCCGTACGTGGATCCGCTCTCCCTCATCCAGGTCTCCCTGATGCGCCGCAAGCGCGAGATGGAAGCCCGGCACGAGGAGCACCAACAGGTGGACGCCGTGCTGGCTACCACGTTGAGCGGAATCGCGCAGGGACTCAGGAATACGGGATAAGGACAGCTGGCCCTGGGATCGGTTCGTCAGTTCGCGGTTCGTCGGTGTCTCGGTCCACGGCGTGCCCCGATCAGCCCTGCGTCCCGAGGCAGGCTGCGAACCGACGAACCGATGCACCGAAGAACGGTCTCGTTTCACGCCTCACGCCTCACTCGGCCTCATGCACAATCTCGATTCCATCGCCCTCCAGGCGCTTCGCGACAACGGCTTTGCTCCCGAGCTGGATGACGCGTCGCGACGCGAGCTCCAGGGGCTGAAGCCGGCGCCGCTCACGCCCGACGTGCGCGACCTCCGCTCGCTCCTCTGGAGCTCCATCGACAACGCGGAGTCGCGCGACCTCGACCAGGTGGAAGTCGCCGAGCAACTCCCTGACGGGGCCATCCGCATCCGGCTCGGCATCGCCGACGTGGACGCGCTCGTGCCGAAAGGGTCGGCGCTCGACCGCCACGCCGCGGCAAACGCGACGTCGGTCTACACCGGCGTCCACGTGTACCCGATGCTCCCCGAGGAGCTCTCCACCGACCTCACCTCGCTCGCCGAGGGGCAGGATCGCGTGGCGCTCGTCATCGACCTCGTGATCGAGAAGGACGGCTCGCCGCGCTCGCACGAGGTGTATCGCGCCATGATCACCAACCACGCCAAGCTTGCCTACGACTCGCTCGGCGCGTGGCTCGAGGGACGTGGTCCCGCGCCCGATGCCGTGGCACGCGATCACGAGCTGCAGCAGCAGCTCTGGCTGCAGGACCGCGCGGCGAGTCTGCTGAAGACGATGCGCGAGCGCGCCGGTGCGCTGGAGTTCGATACCATCGAGGCCACCGCCGTCGGCGGCGACGGCAAGGTCACCGCGCTCGCCGTGACGCGGAAGACGCGCGCGCGCGACCTGATCGAGGACTTCATGATCGCCGCCAACGTCGCGATCGCCCGGTACCTCGCCGAGCAGAATCGCTCCGCCATCCGCCGCGTCGTGCGCGAGCCCAAGCGGTGGGGCCGCATCGTGGAGCTGGCGGCGAAGTACGGCGCCACGCTCCCCGCCGAGCCCGACTCGAAGGCGCTGTCTGAATTTCTCGCCGCGCGTCGCGCTGCCGATCCGCTCCGCTTTCCCGACCTGTCGCTCAGCATCGTCAAGCTGCTCGGGCCCGGCGAGTACGTGCTCGACAAGCCCGGGCCTGGCGACGATCAAGGCCACTTCGGGCTCGCGGCGCACGACTACTCGCACGCCACCGCGCCGAACCGGCGTTACGCCGACCTCGTGACGCAGCGGCTCGTGAAGGCGGCCATCGCCCGCGCGCCCGCGCCCTACACCGACGACGAGCTGGCGCAGCTCGCCGCGCACTGCACCGAGCGCGAAGATGCCGCCAACCGGGTGGAGCGCACGGCACGCAAGGCGGCGGGCGCCATCCTGCTCGAGCACCGTATCGGCACGGTGTACGACGCCATCGTCACCGGCGTCAACAAGGACGGCACGTACGTGCGGCTGCTTTCGCCGCCGGTGGAAGGGCGCGTCATGCGCGGCGAGAAGGGAATGGATGTCGGCGAACGCGTGCGCGTGCGGCTCACCGCGACCAACGCGGCCCGTGGCTTCGTGGATTTCGACGGGGTGTCCCAGGCCAATCCCTGAGCCCGGTGAGCGGGCGACCTTGCATGTGGCGCGGCGGCGCGCAGCTTCATTTCGCCGTCGAATTCCCGACGGAGCACGAGTCCACCCATTGCCGGAGGTCTCGATGTTCACGCGCGCATTGTCCTCGTTGCACCCGACGCGCACCCTGCTGCTCGGCGCCGCGGTCGTTGCACTCACCGCGATGCCGGCCGCGGCCCAGAAAGCCACCCAGGCAAAGAAGTCGGAGAAGCTTGCCTGGGCGAAGGCGCCGCCCTTCCTCCCCGCGGGCGCCATGATGGCTGTGGTGAGCGGCGATCCCACCAAGTCTGGCCCGTTCGTCGTCGAGCTCTCGATGCCGAGCGGCTACAAGATCCCGCCGCACTCCCACCCCACTGCGGAGAAGATCACGGTGAAGTCGGGCCAGTTCCTCTATGGAATGGGCGACGAGATGAAGGCGAGTGAGATGAAGACGATGAAGCCGGGTAACTCGGGCGAGATCCCCGCCAACATGCATCACTATGCCAAGGCGCGCGGCAAGACCCGCATCGAGCTGAGCTCAACGGGGCCGTTCGTCATCAACTACGTGCACGCCAAGGACGATCCCCGCACGCGGGCGAACTAGTCCCGAATGACCAGCGCTCCGCCGGCTGATCGCCTGCCTCGGCGATCAGCCGCCGGTGCTGCCGTTCGGATTGCGCCATTCCGCGTCGCACTCGGCGATCAGCTCGTCCGCTTCCTTCGGCCCCCAGCTCCCGGCGGGATAGGTGGGCATCGGGTCGGCCGGATTCTCCTGCCAGTAGTTCAGCACGGGGTCGATGATCCTCCACGCCGCTTCCACCTCGTCGCTGCGGGTGAACAGCGTCGCTTCGCCGATCATGACGTCCAGCAGCAGCGTCTCGTACGCCGGGGCCGCCGTCTCGCCGAACGCCTCCGCATAGCTGAAGTCCATGTCCACCGGCGCCACCTCGACGTGCTGCGTCATCGCCACCGCCGCGCCCGGCACCTTCACCTCGAAATTCAGCGACACGCCCTCGTTGGGCTGCACGCGCATCACGAGCACGTTGGGCTGCAGCGCGCCGTGCTCCTTCACCTCGCCGCCGAACATGAGGTGCGGCGGCGAATGGAACGTCACCGCGATCTCCGACACGCGCCTGGCCATCCGCTTGCCGCTGCGCAGGAAGAAGGGCACGCCCTGCCATCGCCAGTTGTCCACGTGAAAGCGCGCCGCGGCGAACGTCGGCGTCTGCGAATCCCGGGCGACGTCCGGCTCGTCGCGGTAGCCCGGCACCTTCTTCCCGTTGAGCGTGCCCGCGGCGTACTGCGCGCGCACCCACATCTCCGGGATCGTCTCGGGCGTGAACCACCGCACCGACTTCAGCACCTTCACCTTCTCGTCACGCACCGCGTCCGCGGTCATGCTCGGCGGTGGCTCCATGGCCGTGAGCGCGAGGAGCTGCATCAGGTGGTTCTGGAACATGTCGCGCACCACTCCCGCTTCCTCGTAGTACTTTCCGCGCGTCTCGACACCGACTTCCTCGGCAGCGGTGATCTGCACGTGGGAGATGTGGCTGCGGTTCCAGAGCGGCTCGAAGATGGAGTTGGCGAAGCGCAGGACGAGGACGTTCTGTACCGTCTCCTTTCCCAGGTAGTGGTCGATGCGGTACACCTGGTGCTCGGCAAAGAGCGACAGCACGAGCGCATTCAGCGCGCGCGCCGTCTCGAGGCTGTGGCCGAACGGCTTCTCCACCACTATGCGGGCCCACGGACGCGTGTTCGGGTCGTCGTGGCGCGGCACGAGCCCGCTGGAGGACAGGTTGCGCACGATGGGCTCGAACACGCTTGGCGGCACCGCGAGGTAGAAGAAGCGGTTGCGCTCGTCCGCCGCCCGCGCCTGCTCGACGTCGTCCAGCCGCTTGCAGATCGCCTCGTACGCCGCCGGATCGGTGGCGTCGCCACCGCAGTAGAAGGTGCGCTGCGCGAGCCACCTCCAGACCTCCTCGTCCACGCGCTTCACTTCGTCCGACTCGCCGATCGCCTCGCGCATCTTCTGGCGATAGCTGTCGTCCGTCTCCTGCTGCTCCCGCCCGACGGCGAGCACGGCGAAGTGCGGCGCCAGCAGGTGCTCCTCGGCGAGCTGGTAGAGCGCGGGAAAGAGCTTGCGGCGCGTGAGGTCGCCGGTGGCCCCGAATATCACCATCGTGCACGGGTCGGCACGCTCCGTGGTTCCCGGCACGACCCCGTACTGCCCACTCACCCGCGGGGTCGTGCGCACCGCCTGGCTGGCGGCGGGCGTGTTCACGAGCCCTTCACCGCGTGGCCACCGAACTCGTTGCGCAGGGCGGCGATCACCTTTCCGCTGAACGTATCCTCCTGTCGCGAACGAAAGCGCATGAGCAGCGACAGCGTGATCACCGGCGCCGGCACGTCTTCCTCGATCGCCTCGGCCACCGTCCAGCGCCCCTCGCCTGAATCGGCCACGTAGCCCTTGAGCTTCTCGAGCCGCGGATCGCGCGCGAACGCCGCCACGGCGAGCTCGTTCAGCCATGACCGCACCACGCTGCCATGCTGCCACAGCTCGGCGATCGCCCGCAGGTCGAGGTCCGGATACTTTGCCGACGCCTCGAGGATCTCGTAGCCCTCCGCGTACGACTGCATCAGCCCGTACTCGATGCCGTTGTGCACCATCTTCACGAAGTGCCCGGCACCGGACGGGCCGACGTGCGCGTAGCCGTCCTCGGGTGCGAGGCTCTTGAAGATCGGTTCGAGCCGCTTCACCGGG
>DASTGQ010000367.1:0-8710 GCA_035718985.1 Gemmatimonadaceae bacterium | reverse complement strand
GCGCTCACCACATTCTGCGGTTGGGCCGCGCGCTGAAGCTGCGCCGTGTCCACCGAGTTGATGGTCGTGGTGAGGTGCTCGCGCGTGGTGCTCGTCCCCTCGCCCGTCACCACGACCTGGCTGAGCCGCGTCGGCGCCGTGACGAGGGTGAAGTCCTGGGTGATGGTGCCCGAGCGCAGCGTGATCGTGGCACTTTGCTCGGTGTAGCCGAGCAGGCGCGCCGTGAGCACGACGGACTGCCCGGAGATGCGCGCCGCCGGCACGAAGAACGAATAGCGCCCGTCGTTCCCCGTGATGGCGCCCAGCCCCATCGTGCTGATCCGGACGGTCGCGCCGACGACCGGCACTGCCGCCTCGTTCGTGACGCGGCCCGTGATGCGGGCTTCCTGCGCTGACAAGGCCGCCGGACAGAGCGCCGCGATCAGGGCGAGCGCACGTCTGGTGATGAATGAATGCATCGCCTCTCCTCCTTGGAGTCCCGGAACGTGTGAGGAACTGCCACACTCGCGGGCAGGCGGGACGACGCACTCGACGCCGGAGCATCGCCTGCTCGCGGGGTCCAGTCACGCGGTGTGCTGGCTTCAGCGACTACCGGTGGGAAGCTGTCGAGCGCGCCGTGGACGGAGCACCGATACAAACGGCGTAGACCATCGCTCGTGAAATCCCGTCACCGTACACAGCCGTGGGCGCTTTGGGATCGATGCCCGGCTCGAGGCCGCCGCCCGTGGTCCACACGCACGCCGACGGTTTGCGCACCGACCGAGGCCGGCCGGCGCCGTCGCGCCGGGCAACGCGCGGACTACCACAAAAAGAAAAGAGCGGCTCATCGCCGCTCTCTCCCGACATCCCGACCGTCCCGACATCCCGCCCTAAGGTTTCCCGGCCGTCGGCGGCGCTGGCGTCGTGCCGGGTGCGCCCGGCGCCGGCTGCGGCGTCGCGCCACCCGGCGCTCCGAAGTCCACCGACGGCGCCTCGCGCGCACCGGGGTTCGTCACCTGGAAGTACTTCCGCTCCTTGGCGCCCGTCATCTTCGCCGTCAGCACCGCCGGAAACTGCCGGATGTAGGCGTTGTACTGCTGCACCGCGCTGTTGTAGTCCTGCCGCGCCACGGCCACCCGATTCTCCGTGCCCGCCAGCTCATCCTGCAGCCGCAGGAACCCCTGGTCGCTCTTCAGCTGCGGATACGCCTCCGACACCGCAAGCAGCCGCCCGAGCGCGCCGTTGAACGTCGCGTTCGCATCCGCCATCTGCTGCGGATCCTTGCTCTGCACCGCACCCAGCAGACCGGCACGCGCACGCGCCACTTCCCCGAACACGGCGAGCTCCTGGTTCGCCATCCCCTTCACCGTCGCCACGAGGTTCGGGACGAGGTCGGCCCGACGCTGCAGCTGCACCTCGATCTGCCCCTGCGCCGAGTTCGCCGTCTCGTCCAGCGACTGGATCGTATTGTATCCGCACGCCGTCAGCGCGAGGGGGAGCATCAATGCTAGCCATCGACGTTTCATGGGAGACATTCCTTGGGTGGGCGTGTGAGTGTTCCTACGTGAAAGATGGGTCGAGGTTTCGCTCGCGGAACTGTCACGCCTGCATGCCGTAGCGGTCCAGGTAGCGCTGCAAGCGTGTGATCCCGTCGATATACCCGGCCAGTATCGATCCTGACTCATTCACCTCCAGCTTGCGCTCGCCACGCACGTGCTGCACCGCGCGCACGAACGGCGCCGCGTCGAAGCCCACGAGCGTCGCCACTCGCTTCACCAGCACGGCGTTGTCCGTGTCTGCGCGCTCGCCATTGAGGCGCAGCACCGCCCGGAACAGCACCATCATCGTGCTCAGGCTCGCCGCGACCAGCTCCGCCTGCCGCTTCCCGTCCATGCCCGCCAGCAGCGCACCCTGCCGCAACTGCAGCAGCTTCCCCATCACCTGCTGCTCCAGCTGGAGCCGCAGGTCGTCGTTCGACACCGTCACGCCATCGAACGGCGGCGTGCCGTGCAGCACCTTGTGTCGCTCCAGGATGTCGGCGTACTCCATGGGAAAGACGTCCGCCGAGCCGCGCCACTCCTCCACCGTCATCGTCATCGGTGGCGGGTTGCCCGCGTCGCCCCACGCGCGCGCCACCGCCGAAGCGGAGGCCAGCGCGTTCGCGTCGATCTCGTTCAGCAGGAGCAGGACGTTGTAATCGGAGCGCTTCGGGATGTGCTCTCCCGTCGCCGCCGAGCCATACAGCACCACCGAGTTGAGCCGCGTGCCGTATGCCGCGCGCAGCTGCGTCACCAGCTCGTCGAGGGTCATCGTCGCCATGATCGTCGCCTACCAGTTGGAGCCGCCGCCGCCGCCACTGAACCCGCCCCCGCCACCGAACCCACCGAATCCGCCTCCGCCGCCGAACCCGCCGCCACCGAATCCGCCGCCCCCGCGAAATCCCCCGCCGCCGAATCCCCCGAAGGGGAGGAAGATCGGCAGGCACCCGCACCCGCGTCCGCGTCGGCTGCCGCCGACCAGCGACAGCACGATGAAGAAGATCACGAGCAGCACCAGCGGGTTGATCCCCCCGCCGCCCGACGACGGGGCGCGCGCCGTCGCCGGCATCGCTGGCGCCCGCAGGGACGTGTCGAGCGTGAACCCGAACTCCTGCGCGTAGCGCTGCGCCACGCGGAGCGTCACCAGCTCGAGGCCGGTGCCGTAGTCCTGCTGCCGGAATGCCGGCGTCGCCTCGCGGCAGATCTCGCCGCTCGTGGCGTCCGTGATGAACCCTTCTGCCCCCTGGCCAACCTCGACGCGGCAATGCCCCTGGCCGTCGCTCGACGTCTCCTTGGGCACCAGCAGGATCACCACGCCCGCGTTGCGCGACCGGTCGCCGATGTCGGCCAGGTTGCCGACCTTCCACTCGCGACCGATGCGCAGCGCGACCTCACTCGGATCGCGTCCGCCGAGGTCGGGAAGCGTGACGACCGCAATCTCGCCCTTGGACTTGTCCCGCACGTCCTGCGCGATGGCCTCGATACGCTGGGCCGCGTCGGCAGGGATCACGTGCGCGAAGTCGTTCACGAGCCCCTGCGGGGCCGGAATCTGCGGGCCACCCTGGATCAGGAGCGTGAGCACGCCCAGCAGGGCGCGACCGGCAAGCGATGGCAGCATTACCTGGGGTTGAAGTCGGGGCCCGCGCGTGACTACACCCTAACGATAGCGCATGAATGCCCGTCCCGCTCGCCGGCCGACCGCCGGCAGCGTTAGCTTTCCCGCACTGGCCGTCCCCTTCTCATCGCCGCTTCCATGACGCGCTTTCCCCTCGCTCTCCTCCTCGGTGCTTCCCTCGCCCTTGCTGCGGCTGCCTGCGCGCGCACCGAGCCGGTCCCCGCTGCCAGCGCCGGTACCACTGCCTCTGCCGCCGGCGACGTGCAGTCTCCTCCCACCTCGGGAATGAGCGGCCTCACGGACTCCGTCAGCTCGGCCGCTGACCGTGGCCGCATTCGCGGCTCGGCCAGCGCGCCCGTCTGGCTCATCGAGGTGAGCGACTTCCAGTGTCCCTACTGCAAGCAGTGGCACGACGCCTCCTTCGCCGCCATCGACAGCGAGTACGTGAAGACCGGGAAGGTGCGTCTCGCCTACCTCAACTTTCCGCTCAGCAGCATCCATCCGAACGCGCGCGCGGCCGCCGAGGCGGCGATGTGCGCCTCCGTGCAGGGGAAATTCTGGCAGTTGCACGAGTCCCTCTTCGCCACGCAGGCGCGCTGGGAGGGGCAATCGAATCCCCTGCCCACTTTCGATTCGCTCGCCGTCGCCGCCGGCGTGGATGCTCCTGCATGGCGCAACTGCATGACCACCCACGCCACCGCGAGGCTCATCGACGCGGACCGCGACCGCAGTCGCAGCGCCGGCGTCCAGTCCACGCCGACCTTCTTCATCGGCGACCGGAAGCTGGAAGGCGCGTATCCGACCGACTCGTTCCGCGTCGCCATCGACTCTGCGCTGGCAAGGAAGGCGCGTTGATCGGTCGCCGTCCTCCCGCACGTGCGGAGTACGTGGCGGGATCTCCTCTTCACGGCGAATGAACCCGTTGCTGGCAGTGTCCTACGAGGGGGCGGCGCGGCTCGCGCACGCCCTCTCGTCCGTTGTGCCGCCCTCCCGCAACAAGCTGCTGGCCACCTTCGCCGAGCGACGCGGCCTGCGCGCTCGCTACGCCGCCTTCCCGCGCGATCCCGCTCGCCCCCTCCTCTGGATGCACGCCCCGAGCGTCGGCGAGGGCCTCCAGGCGCGCCCCGTCCTCCAGCTGGCTCGCGCCCGCCGACCGGACCTCCAGCTGGCCTACACGTACTTCTCGCCCAGTGCTCGGGCCTTCGCCGCCACCCTGGACGTGGACTTCCGCGACGCGCTGCCGTTCGACTCGACGCCCGACATGCGCGCCGCGCTCGCCGCGCTCGCACCGACGGCGCTCGTCTTCAGCAAGCTCGACGTGTGGCCCACGCTCGTCCGCGAGGCCGCTCGCCGCGGCACGCGGATGGGCCTCGTGAGTGCAACGCTCGCCGCTTCCTCGTCGCGTCGCTCCCCCCTCGCGTCTTCGTTGTTGCGCGGCGCCTACGCCCGCCTCGAGCGCGTCGGCGCCATCAGCGCCGAGGACGCCGACCGGCTCATTGCCCTCGGTGTCCCCCTGTCACGTGTGTCCGTCACGGGCGACACGCGCTACGACCAGGTCTGGGCCCGTGCCCAGGGCGTGAAACGCGACAGCGAGCTGCTCGCGCCGCTCACCGCACCAGGGCGTTTCACCGTCGTCGCCGGATCGACCTGGCCCGCCGATGAGGCGCAGCTCCTCCCCGCCTGGTCGCGCGTCGTGCGCCATCACGTGTCCCGTCGCCCCCGGCTCGTCATTGCGCCCCATGAGCCCACGGCTGCGCACCTCGCGCCAATCGAGCGCTGGGCGACGGGTGAGGCACTGCGCGCTGCGCGCCTCTCCGATCAAGCGGCACACGACGCCGACGTCGTCATCGTCGATCGCGTCGGCGTGCTCGGTGATCTCTACGCACTCGCCGACGCCGCCTTCGTCGGCGGAGGCTTTCACGCCGCCGGCCTTCACTCGGTGCTCGAGCCTGCGGCGTTCGGCGCACCGGTCCTGTTCGGCCCGCGCTACCACGCCAGCCGCGACGCGGTGGCCCTGCTCGACGCCGACGCGGCGTCGAGCTCCACCGACGTCAGCGGGCTCGAGCGAGTCCTCGACCGCTGGCTCACGCACGACGATGAGCGGCGTGCGGCCGGCGACGCGGCAAAGGCACTCGTGCACCGGGGCCTTGGCGCGGCCGAACGATCGTGGAGACTCGTGCAGGAGCTGCTGCGCTGACCGCGCGCCACTCGGCATCCTGCTTCAGTCAGCGCCGGAGACCTGCGTCGATCTGCGTTCCCATCCGCTCGGAGCCTTCGCTGGGGAGCGGCCGTCCGATGCGACGTGAACGCGAAGAGTGGACGCCTGCGCCGTCGATCAATCGATGACGGCGAATCGGCGCCCTGACGCCATTACCGGACTGCAGTCGTCACGATCGGGGAGGACGCCGACTGCGGCCGATGCAGGAAGAACCCCTGCACGAGGTGCACCCCGAGGTCCTGCACCGTCTTGAACTCCTCCGCGCGCTCCACGCCTTCCGCGATCACCTTGGCGCCGTGGTCATCGGCGAACTTCACCATCGTCTGCACCAGGTTCTGCTTGATGAAGTTCGTGTCGATCGCGCTGATCAACGAGATGTCGAGCTTGATGAAGTCCGGCTCCAGGTTCGCGATCGATCCGAGGCCGGCGTAGCCGCTCCCCGCATCGTCCACGGCGAAGCGGTAGCCCATCTCGCGGAACGCCTTCAGCCGGTCGCGGAACTTGGGATAGTCCTTGATCGCCGTGCGCTCCGTGATCTCGATGACCACGCGTGAGGGCTCCGCGACTTCCTGCTCGGTGAACGCCGGATCGTTGAAATCCGTGGGATCCACGTTGAGGAAGAGCAACTGGTCGCCTTCGAGGCGCGTGCTCATTCCCTCCAGGGCGCGGGCGCGGCACAGCCGGCTCAGCTCCCAGATGAGGTCTGCTTCCGCTGCCACCTCGAACATCACCTCCGGGCTCCGCAGCGTGCGCATCTGCCCGCGCGCCAGCGCCTCGTAGCCGAAGATCTCGCGCGTCGTCGCCAGCACGATGGGGTGGTAATCCACGTACACGAGCCGGTCGCGCAGGCTGGACTTCAGGTCGTTCACCCGGCGGGCCCGCTCGCGCTCCTCGAGCGACCGCGAGGAGTTCTGCGCCTCGCGAATGCCGCGATAGATCAGGCGCTCGAGGCGGATCTTCGGGTTGTAGTAGAGGTGCGCGCGCCCCACGTAGATGTCGAACAGCGCGGCGATGTCCTCGCCATGCGCCTCCTCGATCTGTGCGCCGACGTGCCGCTGCAGGCGCGTCACCATCTCGGTGATCTCCCCCTCGGTGGCCGCGGCGACGCCGCTCGCCGGCACGTGGAAGAAGATGAAGTCGTCGTCGTTGGTGAAGCTCACCATCACGCGTGAGTCGCCGAGGTCGTCGTCATCGAGGAACTCGCGCACGGCGCTCGCCGTCGTCTCGAGGACGGCGTCGAGCTTCTCCCAGCCGTAAATCTCTTCGATCTTGGAGTAGCGGACGAAGTTGAAGTAGAGCACCACCAGCTCGCCGCGTTCCTTGAAGAACTGGCGCGAGCGCTCGATCGCGACCGGCAGCGTGGGGAGTCCGGTGAGCGAATCGTGCAGCATCTGCTCGTACTCCACCTGGTCCACGCGTTGGGCGGCGTCGCTTCCCAGCGTGCTGCCTCGCGCGACGGCGGACCACGTGCGTGCAGCGACTTCCTCCGGCGTGGCGGGCATGAGGTACCACTCCTCGGCGCGCAGCTCCACGGCACGCCGCCGCGCCGCTTCGTCGGCGCACCCGACGATCACCGGCACGCCGCGCGCGTGCGCCTGCTCGATGCTCGAGCGCAGCAACGCGGGATCGGGGGTGGTGAGGAGGAGCGCGCGTACGCCGGCCTCGCCGAGCGCGGCGGCGAGCTCGGGGAGCGGCCGTCGCTCCGCGCGCCAGCCGTCCAGCCTGGCGACCGCGGCCGGGATCACCGCGTCGTCGGAGTCCGTCAGGAGAATCGACTCGCTCACGCGTGCCGGGGGTGGCGCGCGGGGATCAGCGCGTCGTTACGACACCACCCGCATCTGGTCCAGGTTCCGCTGCACGGTCCGGGCGAGCGTCGGCAGGTCAAAAGGCTTCTCCACGTAGTCATCAGCGCCAAGCTGCAACGCTTCGCGTTTGTCTTCCCACGCGTCGAGCGCCGTGACCATGATCACGCGCACGTTCCGCCCGAGGGTGGGGTGCTGCTTCATCAGCCGGCACACTTCCCAGCCGTCTCGGCCGGGCATCATCACGTCCAGCAACACGATCGCGGGCTTCACCGTCTCGAACAGCGCCAGCGCTTCGTCCCCGTTATGGGCCACGGAGATGGGATAGCCGCGGATCTCCAGATACTGCCGGATGATCTCGGCATTGTCATGATTGTCATCCACCACCAGGATCGGCGGTAGTTCCGCGCTACCAGTGTGCACTGAATACTCTCCCGCGTCCACTGCCTGCGGCACCCCCGGGGCGGAGGGCCTCAGCGCCTAGTCGGCAAGTCGGGGGCCAGATTCGGCGCCCTCCCCGGAAGCAGCCCCTGCCTCGCCTGAATACTACACCCGGCGCCCCCTCAGAAGATCGAATAGATGAACGGCGCGAGCGCCGAACCGGCCGTGACGGCAATCAGCCCGCCGAATACGAGGAAGATCACCAGCAGCGGCGCCAGCCACAGCTTCTTCCGTTCGCGCATGTAGGCCCAGAGATCCCGGAGCAGTGCCATGGACCCCAATGTACGGTATCTTGACCCACCCTTCCATATCGAGCCCGACCGCGGCCCTCCCTCCCCCCTTTGACGCGATTCGTCCTCGGCATCTCCGCCTTCTATCATGATAGCGCCGCCTGCCTCCTGGCCGACGGAAAGATCGTGGCGGCGGCACAGGAGGAGCGCTTCTCCCGGCTCAAGGGCGATGCCGCCTTTCCGGCAAATGCCGTCCGCTTCTGCCTGCGACATGCCGGGATTGGCCCGGGTGACCTCGCCGCCGTCGCCTTCTACGAGAAGCCGCTCCTCAAGCTGGACCGGCTGCTCGAGAGCTATCTCGCCCTCGCCCCCCGCGGCCTTCGCTCATTTCTCCGCGCCGCTCCCCTCTGGCTCGACGAGCGCGTCCACACCGACGCCACGCTCCGCCGGGAGCTCGGCGACTATGCCGGGCCGCTGCTTTACGCCGAGCATCACGAGTCGCATGCGGCGAGCGCCTTCTTTCCATCGCCATTCGAGAACGCGGCCATCCTTACCATCGACGGCGTCGGCGAGTGGGCTACTGCCGCCATTGGCGTGGGCCGCGGAGCGGATCTCTCGCTCATCCGCGAGCTGCATTACCCCGATTCGCTCGGTCTGCTGTATTCGGCCTTCACCTACCATGCCGGCTTTCGCGTCAACTCGGGCGAGTACAAGCTGATGGGCCTCGCTCCCTACGGGAAGCCGTACTATGTGAACCGCATCCTGGACGAAGTCGTGGCGTTGCGTGATGACGGTTCGTTCACCCTCGACCAGAAGTTCTTCGATTACGTCGGCGGCCTTACCATGACCAGCCGCCACTTCTCCAAGCGCTTCGATGGTCCGCCGCG
>DASTGQ010000366.1:0-5834 GCA_035718985.1 Gemmatimonadaceae bacterium | reverse complement strand
GTGCGTCCCTGCGCGCGCTGCTTCAACCTCACCGAGGAGGAGCTCTGCTCCATCTGCCGTGATCCGCGTCGCGATGCGGCGCTGATCTGCGCCGTGGAGGAGGCAGCGGACATCGGGGCCATCGAGCGTGCGGGCGAGTTTCGCGGGCAGTACCACGTGCTCGGCGGGCGGCTTTCCCCGCTGGACGGCGTGACGCCCGACGACCTCACCATTCCGCAGCTCGTGCAACGAGTCGCCGGCGGGGAGGTCCGCGAGGTCATCCTCGCGACCAACCCGAGCCTCGAAGGGGAGGCGACGGCGCTGTACGTCCAGCGCCAGCTGGCGGGATACCCGCTCAGCATCACGCGCATCGCTCGCGGGCTGCCCGTGGGCGGCGATCTGGAATACGCCGATGGGGTGACCATCGCGCAGGCACTGACGGCACGGAGGGCGATGTGATGGGGATGGAACGGGCGAAGCTGGCCGCCGCGGGCTTTTTCGGTGGCCTCGCGGCAGGGATGATCGTCTGGGGTACGCAGGTCCAGCGCAGCCGGCGGGAGCTGTTCAACCGGTCCCCCGTGCGGCGCTTGGCCGCGCTCGGCTTTCTCGCCGGCCAGCCGGGTGCGGAGACGACGCGGCTGCTCGGGGAGTACGTGAACTGGGAGCCGCGTCCCGCGCTCCGCCGTCGCGGGCAGGTCCTGCTGCGTCGAATGGAAGCTTACCTCGACTAGGTTACCGTCCCCATGGCTGTCGGCAGCGCGAGCTGGTCGTTCACCGAAGACGACTTTGCCGCGATCACGCAGGCCCTGCAACGATTCCTCGACGACGCGAACGCGCGCTGCGCGCTGCTGGTGGACCGCAGCGGCCAGCTCGTCGCGACCGTCGGAGAGCAGCCTCGTTTTGACTCGACGGCGTTCGCCACCCTCACGGCGGCGGACTTCAGCGCGAATGACCAGCTGGCAAAGCTGATTGGTGAACGCGACTTCAACTCGCTGTTCCATCAGGGCGAGAAGGAGTCCATGTATCTCGCCGACGTCGCGCGGCGGCTCATCCTCGTCGTGCTGTTCGACAGCCGCACGACGCTGGGCCTCGTGCGCCTCAAGATGAAGCAGACCGTGGAAGAGCTGACGAAGCTGTTCGAGCAGGTGTTCAATCGCCCGCCGCAGTCGCAGGGCGGCGCCCCCGGCCTCCTCGCCGGTGCGGACGACGAAATCGACAAGCTGTTCCAGTAAGCGGAGACGACAGCCATGTCGATGATCAACTACGCCTCGCGCGAGATCAACTGCAAGATCGTGTATTACGGCTCGGGCCTCGGCGGCAAGACGACGAACCTGGAGCACGTGTACGGCAAGGTGCAGCCCGACACGCGGGGCAAGCTCATCTCGCTCGCCACCGAGACGGAGCGCACGCTGTTCTTCGATTTCCTGCCGGTGGATCTCGGCACCATCCGCGGCTTCAAGACACGGTTCCACTTGTACACGGTGCCGGGCCAGGTGTACTACAACGCGAGCCGGAAGCTCATCCTCAAGGGGGTGGACGGCATCGTGTTCGTCGCCGACTCGCAGGTGGAGCGCATGGAGGCGAACCAGGAGGCCATGCAGAACCTGTACGACAACATGGCCGAGTACGGGTACGACCTCACGCGCATGCCGTTCGTGATTCAGTACAACAAGCGGGACCTGCCGAACGCGGCGCCGGTGCGCCAGCTTCAGGAAGCGCTGAATCCCGGGTGGGAAGTGACCGAGCCGGCGCGGCAGCGGGTCACCCCGGATGCCTCGCACGCTGGCGAGAACCTGATCGAGCAGCTGCCCACCGGCGAGTGGGTGGAGCGCGCGCCATACTTCGAGGCGGTGGCCGTCACGGGCGATGGCGTGTTCGAGACGCTGCGCGCCGTGAGCAAGCTGGTGCTGAAGTCTCTCGCCTGAGCGGTCCGCACGTGAACCTCCCGAACGCCTTCACCGTTGGCCGTATCGTCGTCACGCCGCTCATCGCGTGGCTGCCGCTCGCGCCGTCCACCGGATTCCGGCTGATGGCATTCGTGCTGTTCGTGCTGGCGGCGGTGACGGACTACGTGGACGGCCGGCTGGCGCGATCGCGCAAGCAGGAGACCGATCTCGGCCGGCTGCTCGATCCCCTCGCCGACAAGCTGCTGCTGGTCGCGACGATGGTGCCGATGTACCTGCTCATGCGTCCCACGCTGCACTCGACCCAGGGCTGGCCCGCGCAGGCGCTCGACAACGTGCTCCCCTTCCGCACGCCGTTCGGCGACGTCGCGCTGGCGTGGTGGGTGATTGCGGTCGTGCTGGGGCGTGAATTGCTGATGACCATCTTCCGCCAGGCGGCGGCGCGGCGCGGCGTGGTGATTTCCGCCATTGGCCCCGCCAAGTGGAAGACGGGCTTCCAGTCGCTCTGGGTCGGCTCGGCGTACTTCTGGTTCCTGGCGGCCACGCTCGCCGCCAGCCGTGGATGGAACATGCCGGCATGGAACGGCTTTGCGGAGTTCAATGGCATCGTCGGCGTGCTGGCGATGATCGGTGCCGTGGTGCTCACGCTCTACTCGCTCGCGCTTTACGTTCGCACCTACGGCCGCGTGTTCTCGGGCGCGCCGGTGCGCGGGCGCGGCTGATCACGCGCCGCGGTGCGCATCGAGGTCGTCACGATCGGTGACGAGCTGCTGCTCGGCTACACGATCGACACCAACGCCGCCCACCTCGCGCGTGAGCTCGCCGCCCTCGGCGTCGAGATCGTTCGTCGCAGCACCTGCGGCGACGATGCCGCGACGATCGCCGAGACGGTGCGTGAGGCGCTCGATCGCTCGGGCGCCGTGATCACCACCGGCGGCCTCGGGCCGACGAGCGACGACCGCACGAAGCCGTCCATCGCTGCCCTCTTCGGGCGCGGGATGATGCTGGATGGGGAACACCTCGAGTGGATGCGCCGCCGCTGGGTGAATCGGTGGCCGGACCGGCCGATGCCCGACGCGAACCGGCAGCAGGCGATGATTCCCGAGGGCGCCGACAAGCTCGTGAACAATCACGGCTCGGCACCCGGCATCTGGCTGGAGGACGAGCGGGGACGCTGGGTCGCGATGCTGCCCGGCGTGCCGCGCGAGATGCGGGGCATGCTCGCCGATACCTTGCTCCCGCGCATCGCGTCCCGGCTGGGTGGGGAGCGACGCGTAGTGCGCTCGCGCACGCTGCGCAGCACTGGAGTGGCGGAGTCGCTCGTGGCCGAGAAGGTGACGGCGATTCCCGGTGGCGTCGGTGACGTGGAGCTCGCGTACCTGCCGAACGTGGACGGCGTGGACCTGCGCGTCACGGTGCGCAATGCCGCCCCGGGGGAGGCCGACGCGCGCCTCGAACACGCTGCGGCGCGGCTCCACGGCGCACTGGGAAGCGCGATCTACGGCGAGGGCGACACGGATCTCGCCGCGGTGGTCCTCGGGCTGTGCCGCTCGCGCGGCGTCACGATCGCCGTGGCCGAGAGTTGCACCGGCGGCATGCTCGGCGAGAGGCTCACGGCCATTCCGGGGAGCAGCGACGTGATGCGTGGCGGCGTGATCGCGTACGACAACGCGGTGAAGCACTCGATGCTCGACGTGAGCGCCTCGATGCTCGCCGAGCACGGCGCGGTGAGCGAGCCGGTCGCCCGCGCCATGGCGGCCGGCGTGCGTCACGCGACGGACGCGGATGCGGCGCTCGCCATCACCGGCATCGCCGGCCCCGGTGGCGGGAGCGCGGAGAAGCCGGTAGGGACGGTGTGGATCGCCCTCGACCTGCGGGGAAGCACGGAGGCCGTGTTGCTCCGGCTGTGGGGCGACCGACAGGAGATCAGGCAGCGTTCGGCGCAGGGCGCGCTGAACCTGCTTCGGCGCGCACTGGAAGCGGCTGGGCGGTAGCGCATCGTGCGTCGCGCGGCGGCGTTTGCCCCGCTCACGTGATCGACATGAGGCACGGCCGTTGCACCCCTCTCTGCACGGGGTGACATTTCCTTCGTCACCACACTCCAGTCCGATTCAGGGTACGAATGGTGGAACAGCACGACGTCGACGACGATCTCGAAGTGACCGGGACCCCCGGGACGGATCCGCAGGTGGCGGACGCGTCAGCAGTGCGTGGCAGCGGCGCCGATGACCTGGCGCAGCGCCTCGCCGATCAGCACGAGAAGTACCTTCGCCTCGCCGCGGAGTACGACAACTTCCGGAAGCGCTCGAACAAGGAGCGCCAGGAGGCGCAGGCGCGTGGCCAGGCCGAGCTCCTGAAGAGCATGCTCGACGCGCTGGACGACATCGGCCGCTTCGCGCACGTGGACCCCGCGACGACGACCGCCGAAACGCTGGTGGAAGGCGTCGCCATGGTGGAGAAGAAACTGCTCAAGACACTCGGTGCGCTCGGCCTCGAGCTGGTGAACCCCGAGGGCGAGCCGTTCGATCCGGCCCTGCACGAGGCGGTGATGACCGAGCCGGCGAGCGAGCCGGAGGACGATCACCTCGTGGCTCGGGTGTTCCAGCTGGGCTACCTGTTCAACGGGCAGCTCCTGCGACCAGCGCGGGTGGTCGTGAAGCAGTGGAACGGCTGACCGCGTAAGGTCCGCCATGGCCCAGCAAGACTACTACGCCGTGCTCGGTGTGCCGGCCTCGGCCACCCAGGACGAGATCAAGAAGCAGTACCGCAAGCTCGCCGCGAAGCATCACCCCGACAAGAATCCCAACGATCCCAAGGCCGCCGAGACGTTCAAGTCGATCTCGGAGGCGTACCAGACGCTGGGCGATGCGGAGAAGCGGAAGCAGTACGACCAGATGCGGCAGCTCGGCGCGTTCGGGGGCTTCGGCGGCGGCGCGCGCCCGGCTGGCGGCGCGGGTGCCCGAGGCGGATCGTACGGCGGGTATCCGCCCGGTGGAGCGGGCAACGTCCGCTTCGAGGACCTGGGTGATCTGGGTGGACTCGGCGGACTCGGGGACATCTTCAGCTCGATGTTCGGCGGCGGTGCGCAACGTCCGGGCGGCGGTGGCGCGCGTCCGCGGGGGCCGCAGCGCGGCGCGGACGTGGAGACGTCGCTGGAGATTCCCTTCCGCACGGCGGCCATGGGCGGGAAGGTGCCGGTCGAGCTCGACATGACGGAGGAGTGCGCCACCTGTCACGGGAGCGGAGCGGCACCGGGTGCGAAGCTGCAGACCTGCCCCGAATGCAACGGACGCGGCACGATCAGCTTCGGGCAGGGAGGGTTCGCCGTGCAGCGTCCCTGTCCCGTATGCCTCGGTCGCGGACAGGTACCGACGGAACGGTGTCCCACCTGCGGCGGCAGCGGCGAGGTGCGTACGCGCAAGAAGGTGATGATCACCGTGCCTGCGGGCGTGGATGACGGCACGAAGATCCGCCTCAAGGGGCAGGGCGCACGCGGACAGAAGGGCGGGCCCGCCGGCGACCTGTTGATCACCTTCCACGTGAAGCCGGATCGCTTCTACAAGCGGGAGGGGCTCGACCTGATCGCACCAGTGCCGATCACGATCCCGCAAGCGACGCTCGGCTCGAAGATCAGCGTGAAGACGCTGGATGGAAAGAAGGTGACGATCAGGATCCCTGCAGGAACGGCGTCGGGGAAGCGCTTCCGCGTTCGCGGGCAGGGGATCGAGCGCGACGGATCGCGCGGTGACCTGATCGTGGAGGTTGCGGTGCAGGTACCCGACAAGCTGACGCCGGAGCAGGAAGAGGCGATGCGGCGGTTTGCCGAGACGATGTCGGGGAACGGGTAGGGATTCGGGACGGCCCTGGCTGCGCCCTACGCCGCTCGAACCGGCAGCGCGCGTGAGCTTCCCCGCTCGATGACCCCTCCCCCCAGCAATCGCTCTCCCTGAT
>DASTGQ010000365.1:0-3060 GCA_035718985.1 Gemmatimonadaceae bacterium | reverse complement strand
CTTGTCACAGTACGCGCGGCCGTCCTCGACGCACGGATGCGTGTGCCGACTGCACCCTTGCACGCCGCAGGAGGTGCAGATCGCAATTTCGTCCGAGGCGAAGATGGCGCCCGGATCGAAGGCGCATTCGGCGCGATGCTTGTCGCAGACGAGCCGCCGCGAGGCGTCCGTGCGTCGCAGGTGCGTGGAGCAGTGCACGCTCTGATCGACGCCGCAGGTCGAGCGGTGATGCTCGCAGACCGACTTCCCGCAGGTCACGCAGCGCGTCACTTCGTCAACGCCGACGTGCTCGCTCCGTCCACCCTCGCACTGCGTGAGACATTGGGCGCAGAGACGCCGCTGGCCTCGCGGAGCCGAGAGCGCGGTGAGCGTCGCATGCTCCTCGCAGATCGCGCGCGCGCAGATGGCGCATGGCTTCACGCACTCGCTGCACGCGGGATGCTCGCCTTCGGCACATAGCGCTTCGTGGCCGGTGCAGTATGGCTCGTGACACGACATACACGTTCGCGCGTGCTCGGTGCACGTCGGATGACCGTCGACATGACAGGCAGCGATGCCGTGATCCCAGCAGAAGTCCTCATTGCAGACGCCGCAGGTGTAGGCACAGGTATCGCACGCGACGTGGCCCGACTTGCACACCGAGAGCCATCGGATGTTCGTGCTGCGGCATTCAGGGCAGGCGAGCGTCCAATCGCCGGTGCCGTTGAGCCACCGTTGCGCGATGAGCGCTGCGCGCACGCCGGCGCGGCTGACGAGCTCCCATTGCGCGCGCTGCACGAGCAACTCGCACTCGGTGAGCTGCACCGGATGCACGATCGCTCGCACCTGATGCCGCCGCTCCTCCTCGGCGCGACGTCGCGCGTGCTCGGCTTCGATGGCGCGTCGGTCCGACGCGTCGTCTGAGCCGTTAGGCACGGCGCCGGCGAGGAGTGCTTCGTAATAGCGATCGATGCGGAGCAGCTCGTCCTGGAGCCGGCGCTGCGCGTCTTCGCGGAGACGCGTCATCCTCGGCTCGAGGCCGGCGCGAAGACCGGCCAGGGCGATGGCGATGAGGTCGCCGATGGGGCGTGTGGGGGCGAGGGGGAAAGCAGATCCTTGGTTTGTCATCCCGAGGAGCGGAGCGACGAGGGATCTGCTCTTGCCGTTGTCTTCCATGGCAGCGGCGCATTTCGCCGCAACTTCGTCGGGGACGGCGATGCCGGTGGCTGCGTCCACGAAGCTGCTCTCGAGCAGATGCTCCTCGACATCGCTCCCGGCGCGCACGATCACCCGGGCGAGCAGTCGGACGACCTTGTGCCAGGCGACGTCGGCGCGCGCGGCGCCGGCGGTGCCGTTGGTGATCGGAACGCGCAGCTCAGCCAACTGCGTTCCAGACGGTTGCTCGGCGGGCAGGCGTCCGTGATACGCGCGGCTGCCACGCGACCGGATCGCGCTGACGAGTTGATCGACGAAGCTGCTGCCGACGACCGCGATCTCCGCCTCCGGCTCGCGCTCGAGGGCGTCGAGGGTGAAGGCGATGCGCAATTGCGCGCGCTTGCGAAACCACTGGCGCTCTGCCTCGGGCAAGCGCAGCTCGACGAGCGATGCGCCGACGTCGATGAGCTGCGCGCCGGCGATCGCCGCGTAGCGCTCGAGGAGCGGGCGAATCCTCGCGTCGACCAGCGGCTCGTGTGGATCCGGATTGACGAATCCATCCGGCGTAGCACCCTGCTGCGGCACTGCCGTCATCGAGCACCTAACGAGAGCGGCGCTTCCACGTCAGCCGACAGGTCGACGAGCGTCATCGGAAGACGATCTGCCTGCACGGTGAGCCGCACGCCGCGACCGGTGCCCGTAACGCCGGTGAGGACCGTGAGCGAGCCGTAGTCCGGATGCATCCCGGCGTCCTCCGGCGCGGTCGTGGACTCGAGTGCCTCGAGGATCTCGCCCACGTGAAGACCGATGCGCTGCCGCTTTGCGTCGACGCCTCGCGCAAGTTGCAGATGATTGGTTCCGTACGCGAGCCGCACCCGAGCGGGAATGGTCAGCTGCCGGAACTCGCGCTCGACGCGCTGGGCGTTGTCTTCGGCGGCGACGTCGGAGTTGAGCGTTTCCTGAAGCTTGCCCGCCTCGCGGCTGGCGACGATCTGCTCGCCGATTGCCTCGACGCGCTCCTCGAAGACGTCGTCGGAGTCGGCGCTCAGCCACGCGTCGGCCAGACTCTCCTCGAGCGAATCGGCGCCGCCGAAGTCGCCGAGGATTACGTCGAGCTCTCCGATGACGAGCTCGAAGAGCTTGATCTTCTGGTCGAGGAGACGCAGCACGTGCGCTTCGACCGTCTCCCGCGCGGCGAAGTTGATGATGTGCGCCTCGCGGGTCTGGCCGATGCGGTGGATGCGGCCGATGCGCTGCTCCACGACCATCGGGTTCCAGGGGAGCTCGTAGTTCACGAGGCAATTGCAGAATTGCAGGTTCAGGCCTTCGGTGCCAGCGCGTGTCGCCACGAGCACGGCGTCGGCGTCTTCCTTGAAGGCGGCGAGCTTTTTCGCGCGCTCGCTCATCGACAGCGCGCCGGAGTAGACGATCGGCTTTCTGCCGTGCTGCCTGACGTGATCGGCGATGAGCTGCAGCGTCGGAAGGTGCTCGCTGAAGACGATGACGCGCTCCCGATGCTCGTCGAGAATGCGGCCGAGCTGCTCCAGCTTCGCGTGCGTGGTGACGCGACGCGCATCCGCGGCCAACTCGCGCGCGCGCATCCGGTACTCGGGCGTGATGAGCTCGCCCTGCGAGAGCTTCTCCAGCGAATCGGCGAGGGCAACCGACGACGAGCAGAGACGCTGAGAGAGGCGAAGGAGCTCGAGTTGCAGAACGCCCTTTCCGCTGCGGCGTTTGCGACGGCGGCGGTCCTGCGCCACCTCCTCTTCACTGGGCGTCACGAAGCCTTCGCGATAGAGCTCGCGCAGGAATGCCGCCGTCTTGCCGTAGAG
Source organism: Gemmatimonadaceae bacterium (assembly GCA_035718985.1). Classification (GTDB taxonomy): domain Bacteria; phylum Gemmatimonadota; class Gemmatimonadetes; order Gemmatimonadales; family Gemmatimonadaceae; genus AG11. The sequence goes on along the minus strand of DASTGQ010000365.1, from coordinate 94 downwards.
GGCTGCTTCCTTCGGCGAGAGCTCGATCGATGGATGTGCCGGCCGGCGCGGTGGAAGCTCGAGGGCCATCGCGACGCTCGAGCGTCGCGTCCGG
>DASTGQ010000364.1:0-6864 GCA_035718985.1 Gemmatimonadaceae bacterium | reverse complement strand
GCTGGTCCACGATGCTGTGGGTGTGGCTGTAGATGTTGGCGTAGTCGCTCACGGACACGTTGTTGCCGAGCCGGATCCCGCCCCGGTCGTCGAGCAGCACGTGGCGATGGACGACGACGTTGTCGCCGACCTCCATGTTGTGCCCGAACGAGAATTCCACGTGCTGGAAGGCCTTGAAGTTCTCGCCGCAGCTCCGGAAGATCTTCTTCGCCAGGATGCGCCGCAGCTTCACGCCAAGGTCGACGTTCTGCCCGCCCACCACCGTCCGGTCGAACGAGTACCAGAGCCACAGCAGCGGCTTCACGAGCTGGAATTGCGCGTCGTCGCAGTCGGAGTAGAATTCCGGCTCCAGCGTGATGTTGCGCGGGTCGAGGGCCGACAGCGCCAGGCGCGTGCCCAGCGGAAGCGATTCGTCGGCGAGCGCCGTCTCGTAGTTCGCGGCATACTCGGGGAACGTCAGTTCGGCCAGCGTCTCGCGGCAGAGCAGGGCCCGCGCGCCGATCACGCCGGGGTCACCACTCGCGCCTGCCCCCTCGAGTCGATCGGCAATGCGCTCGAGCCACGCGTCGGCGATGCTGGCGTTCCCGATCTGCGACAGTTGGCGAAGCGGTAGTAATGGCATCCGATCAATCTGCCCGCGTCAGGGTTCGTCCACCAGCGACACCAGCGACACCAGCGCCGCGGCGAGCTCGTCGCGGCCGGCCCCCGTCACCGCGCTGAACGGGATCATCTGGTCGGGGTCGAGGTGCAGTGACGTGCCGATCGCCTTCATGCGCTCCTGCACGCCGTGCGGCGAAAGCTTGTCGATCTTCGTCAGCACCACCACCGTCGGCGTCTCCAGCTCGGCAAGGAAATCCAGCATCTGCCGGTCGTCCGCGGTGGGATCGTGGCGCGCGTCGAGCAGCTGCACCACGCCGCGCAGCGCGACGGAGCGGCGCAGGTAGCCCTCGATCAGCGGCCGCCATTCCGCCTTCCGTTCCTTGGAGATCCGCGCGTAGCCGTAGCCCGGCAGGTCGGCCAGCACGAACTGGTCGTTCACCTTGAAGAAGTTGATCTCGCGCGTGCGCCCCGGCGTGTTGCTCACCCGCGCGAATGCCTTCCGGCGGACCAGCTTGTTCAGGAGCGACGACTTGCCCACGTTCGAGCGACCGGCGAACGCCACCTCCGGCAGGTCGTTCTGCGGCCGCCATCCATCCACGGTCGCCATGGGGCCAAGGAACTCCAGCGAGCGGATGACCAGCGGATCCGCGCCGCCCGTCGGGGCGGTCAATGCGCCACCAGCGTCGGTGATTCGTCATCGGCGCGCGCCACGAGGCTCCTCGCCAGCGCCAGCGCGAGCACCTCGTCCATCGAGCGCACGAGGTGGAAATGAATTCCCGACTTCACTTCCGGGGGCAGCTCGTCGAGGTCGCGGGCGTTCTCGTGCGGAATGATCACGTGCGAGATCCGGTTGCGCAGCGCCGCCACCGATTTCTCCTTCAACCCGCCGATGGGGAGCACGCGTCCGCGCAGCGTGATCTCGCCCGTCATCGCGACGTCGCCGCGCAGCGGCACGCCGGTGAGCGCGCTCACGATCGCGCTGGCGATGGCGATGCCCGCGCTCGGCCCATCCTTGGGTGTGGCGCCGGCGGGGATGTGCACGTGCAGGTCGCGCGTGCGCAGGAACTCGCGCTCCAGGCCCAGCGCGCCCGCACGCGCGCGCGCATAGCTCAGCGCCGCGCTCGCCGACTCCTTCATCACGTCGCCGAGCGTGCCTGTGAGCTGCAGGCGGCCGCGTCCGGGTACGACACTGACCTCGATCTCCAGGACGTCGCCGCCTACGCTCGTGTAGGCGAGCCCGGTGGCCACCCCAACCTTGTCCTCCGTGCTGTTCAGCGACGGATCGTACGGCGCGGTGCCCAGCATGTCGTGCAGCATCGCCGACGTCACGTGATCACGCTCCGGCGCCGACTCGTCGCGTGCGTACGTGCTCCTTCGCTCGGCGCGCGCACGTGCCAGCTTGCGCGCCAGCCGCGCGAGCCGCCGCTCCAGCTCGCGGACCCCCGCCTCGCGCGTGTAGCGATGCACGACGGCCGGCAGCACGTCCGCGTCCAGCGTCACGGTGGCCGGATCGAGGCCGTGCTGCCGGAGCTGCCGCGGCAGCAGGAACTGCCGGGCGATGGCGTACTTCTCCTGGTCCAGGTAGCCGGCGAGCCGGATGATCTCCATCCGGTCGCGCAGCGGCTCGGGGATGCTCGAGAGCGAGTTCGCAGTGGTGATGAACAGCACCTGCGACAGGTCGTAGTCGACCTCGAGATAGTGGTCGTTGAACCCCTTGTTCTGTTCCGGGTCCAGCACCTCGAGGAGCGCCGCCGCCGGGTCGCCGCGGTAGTCGCTGCCGAGCTTGTCGATCTCGTCGAGCAGGATCACCGGGTTCACGACCTCGGCGCGCCGCATCGCCTGCAGCACGCGACCGGGCATCGCGCCGATGTACGTGCGCCGGTGCCCACGGATCTCCGCCTCGTCCCGCACGCCGCCGAGGGACATGCGCACGAACTTCCGGCCGAGCGCGCGGGCGATTGACCGGCCGAGCGACGTCTTCCCAACGCCCGGCGGGCCGACGAGACAGAGAATCGGTCCGTCGAGGCGCTCCACCAGCGATAGCACGCCGATGTGATCGAGGACGCGCTCCTTCACGTCGTCGAGGCCGTAGTGATCCTCGTCCAGGATGAGGCGCGCGTGGCCGACGTCCAGCACGTCGTCGGTGCGCTCGCTCCACGGGAGCGCGGCGATCCAGTCGAGGTAGGTGCGCGCCACGCCCGACTCGGGCGACATGGCGGACAGCTTCTTCAGCCGCCGCAGCTCGCGCCGCGCCCGCGCCAGCACCGGCTCCGGCAGGCCCTTCTGCTCGAGCGTCGCCGCCAGCTCGTCCGTGTCGTCGCCTTCGTCGCCGCTCAGCTCCCGATGAATGGCCTTGAGCTGCTCCTGCAGGTAGAACTCGCGCTGGTTCTGGAAGAGCGAGCCGCGCACGTCGTCGTCGATCTTGCGCTCGAGCCGCAGCAGCTCGATCTCGCTGCTCAGCATTCCACCCAGTGCTTCCAGCAGCGCGGGCAGGTCCGGGATCTCCAGCAGCCCCTGGCGCCGGTCGAGGCGAGTGGCGAGGTGCGCGGCCATGGCGAAGACCTGCCGGGCCGGTGTATCCGCGCTGTGCACCAGCGTCACCAGTTCGGCGGGAAGCCGGCGGTGGAGCGACACGTATTCCTCGAACAGCGACAGCGCGCGGCGCAGCCGCACCTCGTCGTCGGAGGTCTCCACCGCCAGTGCCGGCATCGGCTCGACCTGCGCGCGAAGACACTCCCCCCCGGGCACGAACCGCGTCACTCGCGCGCGGGTCAGCCCTTCGACGAGCACGCGCACGGTGCCCGTCCCCAGACGCGAGAGCTGTCGAACCCGAGCCACGACGCCGACGCGGTAGAGATCCGCCGCCGCCGGCTCCTGGGTCTCCGGGTCGCGCTGCGCCACGAGCAGCACCATCCGGTCCTCCGCATTCGCCGCCTCCAGCGCGGCGAGCGACGCCGCGCGTCCCACGAGGAGTGGCATCGCGATGTAGGGAAAGAGCACCACATCGCGCAGCGGCAGCACGGGGAGGCGCTCCGCAGTCACCAGCGGCTCGCCATCGACGGAAAAGGAGGGCATGCCTGAAAGATAGTCCCCCCGGTGGCCGGCTGTGAGCCGTGAGCCGTGAAGCGTGAAGCGTGAAGCCTGGCAAACGGAGAAGGCACACCGAGCTCGGCCCGGTGTGCCTTCACGTCTCACGATTCACGTCTCACGTCTCACGGCGGAGCCGCCGTCATGCTTCCTTCTTCCGCTTGGTCGGCGCCAGCTCCAGCAGCGGGGCCGTACCGTTCAGCACCGACGACTCCGTGATCTTCACCTCCACCACGTCCTCGCGCGTCGGCAGTTCGAACATCACCTCGGTCAGCAGCTCCTCCAGGATCGCCCGGAGGCCGCGCGCACCCGTGCCGCGCTTGAGGGCCTTCTGCGCGATCGCTCGCAGCGCCGACTCCTCGAAGGTGAGCTTCACCTCCTCGAGGTCGAACAGCTTGGTGTACTGCTTGGTGAGCGCGTTCTTCGGCTCCTTGAGGATCCGCACCAGCGCTTCCTCGTCCAGCCCTTCGAGCGGTACGGTCACCGGCAGGCGGCCCACCAGCTCGGGGATGAGCCCGAAGCGCAGCAGGTCGTCCGGCTCCACTTCGGCGAACGCATTCTTGGAGAGCGCGGCCAGCTTCACCGGGTCCGTCTCCACCTTGGCGAAGCCGATCTGCCGGCGCCCGGTGCGCGCCTCGATGATCTTCTCCAGCCCGTCGAACGCCCCGCCGCAGATGAACAGGATGTCCTTCGTGTTGATCTGGATGTATTCCTGCTGCGGATGCTTGCGGCCGCCCTGGGGCGGCACGCTGGCCACGGTGCCCTCGAGGATCTTCAGCAGCGCCTGCTGCACGCCCTCGCCGGACACGTCGCGCGTGATGCTCGGATTCTCCGACTTGCGCGCGATCTTGTCGATCTCGTCGATGTAGACGATCCCGCGCTCGCATTCGGCCACGTTGAAGTCGCCCGCCTGGAGCAGCCGGACGAGGATGTTCTCCACGTCCTCGCCCACGTAGCCCGCTTCGGTGAGCGTGGTCGCGTCGGCGATGGTGAACGGAACGTCGAGGATGCGCGCCAGCGTCTGCGCGAGCAGCGTCTTGCCCACGCCCGTTGGGCCGATGAGCAGGATGTTGCTCTTGTCGAGCTCGACGTCGTCCTCGCGGACCGACGCCGAATTGATGCGCTTGTAGTGGTTGTAGACCGCGACTGCCAACGCCTTCTTCGCCCGCTCCTGGCCGATCACGTACCCATCGAGCGTGTCCTTGATTTCCTGCGGGGTCGGGACCTGGGTGATGGCCTCGGCAACCTCGCGCTCTTCATCCTCGGCGAGGATCTCGTTGCAGAGCGCGATGCACTCGTTGCAGATGTAGACGGACGGGCCCGAGATGAACTTCCGGACCGAGTCCTTCGACTTGCCGCAGAACGAGCATCTCAGGTGTTTATCGTGCGACATAAGCGAAGACTCTGCAGGAAGCGCACGCCCGGCGAACCGGGCAGGGGTGGGACGTCAAGAGTTAACTCTGGCGTCCTGTCGGGTCAAGCAAAAGACGACCAGGGCTCGTGAATGTTTTCACGAGCCCGAGCCTGTACATCATGCGCGGCGGGCGCGGCTGTTCACTTGCCCGCCGCCGCCTGTGCTGCGATCACCTGTGCGTCCACGATCTCGCCGCGGCTCGTGATCACATTGTCGATCAGGCCGTAATTCTTTGCATCCTCGGCCGACATGAAGAAGTCGCGCACCATGTCGCGCTCGATCTGCTCGACCGGTCGTCCGGTGTGCTTGCTGTAGATGGTGTTCAGCTGGTGGCGAAGGAAAAGAATTTCCTTGGCCTGGATCTCGATGTCGGCCGCGGTGCCCTGCGCGCCGCCCGAAGGCTGGTGGATCATGATCCGCGAGTGCGGCAGCGCGCTGCGCTTGCCCTTGCGGCCGGCCGCGAGCAGGAACGAGCCCATGCTCGCCGCCAGGCCCATGCAGATCGTGTTCACCGGCGCCTTCAGGTACTGCATCGTGTCGTAGATCGCGAGCCCCGCCGACACGCTGCCGCCCGGCGAGTTGATGTACACGAAGATGTCGCGATCGGGGTTGTCCGCTTCAAGGAAGAGGAGCTGCGCGATGATGATGTTCGCTACATCGTCGTTCACCGGCGTGCCGAGGAACACGATGCGATCCATCAGGAGTCGCGAGAAGATGTCGTAGGTGCGCTCGCCGCGGCTGGAGCGCTCGATGACGTACGGCGGGTAGATCGTGGCCATTGGGTTGCTCACTATGCGGTAGCGTTGGTGACTTCGTTCCGGCTGGTCAGCCACTCGAACACCTTCTCCTCCGTGATGCTGCGCTCGATCTCCGGCAGGCGACCGGCCTTCTGCAGCGAGGCATACACCTGGCCCGGGTCGGCGCCCCGCTGCTCGGCGACCTTGGCGACGCGGTCGTCCACGTCCTTTTCGCTCGCCGCCAGCTTCTCCTGCTCGGCCAGGGCGTCGATGAGCATGTCGCGGCGCACCTGCTTCTCCGCCACGGCGGCGAACTCGCCGGCGAACTGCTGGCGCTGTTCCTCGGGGATCTGGTATGCCTGCATGTATGCGTCGATCATCCGATGCACCCAGCTCGGCGGCACGTCGAACGGATTGGCCTCGGCCATCTGGTCGAGGAGCTGCTGGCGCACCGCGGCGTCCGCGTCGCGCGTGGCGTGCTCCTCGAGGTCCGTCCGCACGGCGGCGCGCAGCGCGTCGAGCGAATCGAAGTCGCCGACTTCGCGCGCGAACGCGTCGTCCAGCGCCGGTGCCGACTTGCGCTTCACTTCCTCCAGCGTGATGCGGACCTTCTTCGACTGGCCGCGCTGGCTCTCGTCGGGGAAGTCATCGGGCCACTTCACCACGCGCTCCTTCGTCTCGCCGGGCGCGAGCTCCATCACCAGCTCCTCGATGCCGGCGATGGCCTGGCCGCCGCCGAGGACGAGGTTGTACGGGCTCCCCTCGGGCATCTCGTCGCCGTCCTTCTGCGGCGTGGCGAGGAGCACCTTCACCATGTCGCCCTCACGGGGCTTCTCCTCCACCGGTGCCCAGGTGGCCTTCTGGTCGCGCAGCGTCTCGATCTGCTCGTCCACCATGGCGTCGGTGACGGCGGCGGCGGGACGCGCGACGCGGAACCCTTCGGTGCGCTTGAGCTCCACCTTGGGGCGCACCTCGAGGTGCAGCTCGAAGGTGAGGGGCTTGTCCTCCTCGAACTTGACGTCGTGC
>DASTGQ010000363.1:0-2754 GCA_035718985.1 Gemmatimonadaceae bacterium | reverse complement strand
CCTCGCGCGCGAAGCGCTGGGCCGACACCCCCGACGCCAGCTCGGGGAGCAGCACCTTCACCACCACGGGTCGGTCGAGCCCCTCGTCGTGCGCCATGAACACGCGCGACATCCCGCCCCCGCCGAGCTCCCGCTCGAGTGCGTACGTCCGACCCACCGCCTCCTGCACCGCGTCGCGCAGCTCGTCCATGCCCACGCGAAGGTACAGTCGCCCACCGTGCGGGGCAAACATCGTTCGCCTTGTGGGCGTACTTCGTGGCGGATAGGTTGGCTCGTCCCGCTGGCTACCCGCTCGCGCCCTCCCGGCTCCCCGTAATGCACTCGCTCCGACGCGTCGCGCTCGCGGCGCTAGTCTCGTTCGTGCCGCTCGCCGTCGCCTCGGCGCAGCGCACCTCTCCGGACACCACCACGGCTCCCGCGGCCGCCAGCGCACCGGTGTTCAATCCCACCGTGCACGCCATGGTCTTCGGCGATGCGTCCTACCTCGCCACCGAACGCAGCATCCCATCGGGGTTCGTCATGGGGCAGGCGGTCGGTCACCTCATCGCCTCGCTGACAGACCGGCTCGCGTACTTCGGGGAAGTCACCCTCAGCCCGCAGCCCACCGGCTACACCGTGGAGCTGGAGCGATCCATCCTCCGCTACGACTTCACCGACGCGTTCAAGCTGTCCGGCGGCCGCTTTCACACGCCGATCGGCTTCTGGAACACCGCCTTCCACCATGGCACCTGGCTGCAGACCACCGTCTCGCGCCCGGAGATGGTGAAGTATGGGAGTCAATTCATTCCTACCCACTTCGTGGGCGCCATGACCGAGGGGAACGTGCCCGTCGGCAACTTCGGGCTCGGCTACAGCTTCGGCGTCGGCAACGGACGCGCCTCCATCATCTCGCGCGCCGGCGACGCCGGCGATCCGACGAGCAATCGCGCCGTCACGGCGTCGCTCTCGCTGCGGCCGTCCATGCTGTACGGCCTGCAATTCGGCGGCAGCTACTACAAGGATCGCGTCGCTCCGGCCACCGGCGGCGCCGCCGACGAGGGCATCTCCTCCGCCTACGTGGCCTGGCAGCACGAGTCGCCCGAGCTGATTGCCGAGTACATCGACGTGCGACACACGCCGGTCGGGGCCGGCACCGACGACAACCACGGCTTCTACGTGCAGGGCGCGTATCGGCTGCCCGGCGCGGCCCATGACTTCAAGCCGTACGCGCGGACGGAGCGCATCGTCACGTCGCCCAACGATCCTGTCTTCTTACCGCTGGCCCTCGGCTACGTCGGCAACCTCGGCGGCGTGCGCTACGACTTCGCCCCCTTTGCCGCGCTCAAGGCCGAGTTCCGCAGCGAACACTTCCAGGGCAAGCCATGGACGAAGAGCTTCCTGCTCAACGCCAGCTTCACCATCCCGAGCCTGTTCCCGGGGGACGCCGAGCCAATGGTGCACTCGTGACGCTCACGAAGCAGCTCTTCCGCGTGGCCTCGGCGGCCTTCGTCGCCGGCGCGCTCGCGCTTCCGGTCACCTCCGCGCAGGCGCAGGCGAAGCCCCGCCCGCTCGCCATCGTCGTCAACACGGCCGATCCCGTCAGCAACATCTCCTTCGCCGAGCTGCGGCGCATCTTCCTCGGCGAGCAGCAGTACTGGCCCGACCACTCCAAGGTCACCCTGCTCGTGCGCGCGCCAACGGCGTACGAGCGTTCCATGGTGCTCGACCGCATCTACCGGATGGACGAGGATCGGTTCCGCCAGTACTGGATCGGCAAGATGTTCCGCGCCGAGGTGGCCGCCGGCCCGAAGATCGTCTACAGCAGCGAGATGGCACTCAGCCTCGTGTCGGCCATCCGCGGCTCCATCACCTTCGTCCCCTTCTCGGCGGTGACGCCCGAGGTCAAGGTGCTGCGCATCGACGGCAAGCTGCCGTCCGAGCCCGGCTATCCGCTGCAATGATGCGCAAGCCCGCCTGGCTGGCCGAAGTGCTGGTGCAATCGGTGATGATCGTGCTCTCCATCCTGCTCGCCCTCTGGGTGGACGAGTGGAAGCAGCACCGCGCCGAGCAGCAGCTCGTCGATGTCAGCCTGACGAACTTCCTGCACGAGGTCCAGCAGAACGAGGCGCGGCTCGACGACATCCTGCCCTACCACCGCGCCATGCGCTCGATCGTGAAGGAGCTCGAGACGGCGAAGAGCGTCAACACCCCCGCCGAGTTCGAGAGCGCCATCGGCCTGGACGGCATGCGGCCGCCCTTCCTGCTCACGACGGCGTGGCAGACGGCGCTCGCCACGGGCGCCCTGCAGAAGATGGACTATGAAACCGTGTCGGCGCTTTCGCTCACGTACACGCTGCAGGACCGCTTCCGTGAGGAGAGTCGCAGTGGCATCCAGTCCGTGCTCCAGGCCACCAACTTCCAGACCGGCCACGCCCAGCCCGCGCTGCGCAGCTCCGAGATCTTCCTCAACGACGTCGTGACGAGCGAGGAGGAGCTGCGGGCAACGTACGCGCAGGCGGCGCGGCTGCTTGACCACAAGCTCGGCATCGCCGCGCCGTCGACGACGCGGGACAGCACGCATGCCGACTCGCTGCACGTGGATTCCACCGCGTTCACCCCATCACGCTCCGGCGCGAACCCATGATCCGTTACCGCGACTTCGTTCCGGGGCGCACCCCGGGCGGACTGCTCCACGCCGACCGCTACGAGTCGTTCGACGCGGCCGTCGCCGCCGCGAATGCGTGGCTCGCCGAGTCGAAGGCGCAGCTGATCTCG
>DASTGQ010000362.1:0-2982 GCA_035718985.1 Gemmatimonadaceae bacterium | reverse complement strand
GTTCGACCGCATCCTTGTCCCTCACCTCCTGCAGCGGCGACGGGATCTCGGAGGGCTTGAATCCGTTGGTGAGCAGCAGCCGGCGTAGCCCGGCGCGTGCCTCGAGCGCCGCGGGGCCGCGCAGGCGGAAGCCACGATCCTCCCAGGTGCTGCTCGCATAGTGCTCGCCCACGCCGATCCCCATCAGCAGCATCTCGCCGCGATAGGGATTGGCCTCGTTGAGGTCGTAGAGCACGATCTTGCGGTGCTCCCGCATGATGTTGTCGGTCGTGAACGGCAGCGGGGGGACGATGGAGATGCTGCGGAAGGAGAAATCGGCCGGGTTGATGATGTTGACGTGGACCTTCACCATGCCGTGCAGCCACTTGTCGCCGCCGGAGCGGCGGGCGTCGGCCTGGAGTCGTGACGACGCGGCCACCGCGGCGCGCAGCTCATTCTGCCGCTCGCGCAGGTGCGCCTCGCGCTCGGCGTTGTTGCCGGGCAGGCGCATCGACGCGCCGAGGGGGTCCTCCAGCATCGTCATGAAGAGGCGCCCGTCGCGCGGCTCGTAGAAGAACTGGTCGAGCATGATCATGAAGACGGGAATGCGTCCCGTCTGGTCGTAGCGCTTCACGGCTTCGGTGAGCGCGGGGAGGTAGGCGTCGGCCACCATCTCGTAGCTCACGTTGTCCACCGTGCCCGTCTTCTCGCGACGCCCGGTGAAGTCGTGCATCCACAGCACGTGGTAGTCACGCGTGGCGTAGATGGAGCGCGCGATCTCGAGCGCGAGGTCGCTGCTGCGCAGCATGGTGATGGCGTTGCGCTCCGTGAAGGGGCGGCCGACGATGCGCGCCAGCAGCGAGTCCACCTCGGCCTGCTCGTCGTACTGTTCGGGGGCGAGCGCGAGCTGCAGCGGGAGCCACACGGCCCGTGAGTCGTGCCACTCATCGAGCCGGGCGTCGTGGATGCGCTCCACCATGACGAGCCATCGTGCATTGACGCGGAGGACGGCGTCGCGCGCGCCGGTGGTCACGCCCGACGAGTCGCGCAGCCAGCGCTCGAGCAAGCGTTGCGCGTTGCCGGCAAGCCCCTCGATCTGCGGCTCGTCCTTCACCTGGCCGAACAGCGCATCGTACGGGAGCAGCACGTCGTCGAGCAGGCCGGCGCGCGCGCGCGCGGCGATGCGCGCGCCCGACGCGGAATCGCCGGCCGCCGCGCCGAATGCGCGCGCGAGACCGGCATCGTAGGCGCGCATCGCGTCGGCATAGCTGCGCCCCGAGCGCACGGCCTGCACGCTCGACTCGGTCCACAGGTTGTCGTACGCGCCGAGCGACGACGCGGCGTCCGCCACGTCGGCGAGGGCGGCGATGGCCGCCGCGGGGAGCTCGCCCACGGTGGCGGGATGCAGGTCCACCGGGTCGGGGAGCTCGGCGTCGGTGTGCCGCGGCCGGTCGCGGCCCGAGAACGGCTGCAGCAATGGCACCGTGATGCCGGCGGAGAAGGAGCGGCCACGAGTGGGAAGCCAGTCGAGGCGCAACATGCTGCCGTGGCCAAGAAGGCCGCCGCGCAGGATGGCTGTCTGGTACGTGAGCATGAAGTCCACGCGCCGGCGCTCGATGTTCCAATCCAGCCCCGCGCCCAGCGCGAAGATCGGCGCCGTGGCGAGGGCGCGCACACCCTCGCCGGAATAGCCGCCGCCTGCGATGCCGTACGCCTCGCCCGACACACCGAGCAGCCCGACCACCGGGTTCATGATCGGGTGATGGATGCCGACGAGGAAGCTCGCGGCCGGCCCGTTCCTGGTACGGTCGCCGACGGCGAGTCCGGCGGTGTACGGCTGCCATCGCAGCGGCTGGCCCATGGACATCACGGGCTGCGTGACCGGAGGCGGATCTGCCGCCTGCTGCGCCATCGCAGGCGGCACGACAAGAGCAGCCGCAGTCACGAGGATGGTGACGCGGATCACGCGAGCCTGGAATTTCATGTCCCCCTGAGTAGCAGGGGGGGTGCCACCGATGCCGAAGGTCAGCGCGATGCGGTGACTGCCTCGCGCTGGATGCCGTCCCCGCGCGTGAAGAATCCGGGCAGCGACACCGGCACGCGCCCGGTGATCGGTGCACGTCCAAGCACGGCATCGGCCGCTGCTGCTTCGATCACGTCGGCCACGCCGTACGTCGCGAGGTAGGTGCCCACGCTCGGGAACTGGCGGATGAGGTACGGGTTCCCGAATGACACCACCAGCGTGCGCTCCCCGGCGCCGAGCGAGTCGATGAACTGCGCGATCGGCGCGGGGATGGCGAAGCGGCCTTCGCCCTCGATGCGGCGCACGTACGTGGCGACGATGACGCGGGCCGCGCCGTGCACGGCGGCGGCGATGGAGGCGAGCGTCACCGAGTCGGTGGCGGGAGAAACCTCGTACACCCTGGTCCCGCGCAGCGCGGCGCGGATCCGCGACGCGAACACGCGGCCGGCGCGCAGCTCGGTCTCCGGCATGTACTGGACGAGCACCGTGCGACCGGCGGTGCCCGGCACCGCGGGAACGAGCTGGTCGCGATCGCGCAGCAGGGTGAGCGAGCGCTTCGCGACGTCGGCGGCGAGCGCGACGTGCTCCGGGGAGTGCACGACCTCGCGCAGCGTCTCGAGCGAGGTGTACGGCTGGAACGCCACGCCGGTGCGCGCCTTCACCTCCAGCACGCGGCGCACGCTGGAGTCGATGCGCGCGCGAGAGATCTCGCCCCGCTCCACGGCGGCGAGGACGGCGTTGACCGCCGTCGTCGGATCCTCCGGCTTGAGCAGGACGTCGGCGCCGGCCTTCACCGCGAGCACGGAGCTCTCCTCGGTGGTGTAGCCCTTCCCGATGCCGCCCATCGTCATGGCATCCGTGATGGCGAGGCCGGTGAAGTGGAGGCTGTCGCGCAGCAGGCCGGTGATGATGCGCGGCGCGAGCGTGGCCGGCGTGGTGCTGTCCCCCTGCACCGCCGGCAGCGCGATGTGCGCCGTCAT
>DASTGQ010000361.1:0-2063 GCA_035718985.1 Gemmatimonadaceae bacterium | reverse complement strand
GGCGTGGCACTGATAGCACACGCGCAGCGACTGCTCCTTGTCGAGCGCGCCGAGGGGACGCATGCCGATGTCCGACGTGCGCGCCATCGCCGGCGACGCGGCCAGCGCCACGTGCCGCCGCCCGGGCCCGTGGCAGGATTCGCAATCCACCGAGAGGGACGAGAAGCTCGTTTCGTAGCGGTGCGTCGTCGTGTCGAACCGCGCGGTCACCTGGCTGCCGTGGCACCCCTGGCAGTTGGCGAAGCGCGGCAGGTCCCCCATGACTCGCGTCGGCGGCCAGTCGCCGCACGCGGCCAGGGGCATGGCGGCGGTGATGGGGCGCCACCCGTGATTCGCGCGCGAATTGGTGTTGCAGAACCAGGTGGCGCCCTGCCGGCTGTAGTCGAACGGAATGAATCGCCAGGTGCCGTCGTTCCACCGGCTCAGGAATCCCTGGGTGCCGCCACCCGCCATGTGACCACCGCCCACCACGCCATCCACCGCGATGGTGCGCGGCGCCCGCCCCTCCTGTTCGACGACGAACACGTACCGGCTGCCGTCCACCACGCGCGGCGTGACGACGGCATCGAGGAAGCGGATCGGACGTCCGTCGAACGCGGCAAGGATGATGTCGCGCGATGGGCTGCCGCCGGCGCGACCGTGGGTGGAGCGCGCCCATGTGGCGTACTCCGCCTGATGACAGCCGGCGCAGCTCGCCGCGCCCACGAAATCCGCCGCCGAGACCGCGGCCGGCGGACCTTCGCGGGGAGGAGGGAGCGTGATGGCACCCCTCGCCATGCTGCGGCTGGCGAGAAAGACCCCGCCCGAGATCACCGCAGCCGCGAGGGTGAACGCCGCGATCCAGGCCCACCGCTGCCGGCGTGACGGCGCCGGCACCGGCGGAGGGACGGTCGCGACAGGCGTGCGCGCGGCGCGGCGCGATCGCTTGCTCATGGCGACGAGGCGCGCGCCGAGGGTCGGGACCACGACGGCCCAGCACAGTTGCAGAGCGTGCGAAGATGGCGCACCAGTCGCCAGATCTCGTCCCGAGTCAGGGTCTGGCCGAAGGCCGGCATCATCGGGCTGCGGCCCATCGGATACCCGCCCACGGCGATGGCGTCGAACAGCCGGTCGTCCGACTTCGTCGACATCAGCGCCGCGTCCGCGTGCACGGCGGGGCGGACGGGAAGGTGGCGCGCATTGGGGCCGTCGCCATCGCCGCGCGCGCCGTGACAGGACGCGCAGTAGCGCGCGTAGAGCGCCGCGCCGCTCGCCGGTGCGGCGCCGATGCCCGGCACGGCGGGCGTGGCGGAGAGTGCGCCGGACGCCGCGCCCCCGGTCAGGTACCGGGTGACGAGCGCGCGAATCCGCGGCGGCATGGCGATGCGCGGCATCACCGTGCCCGGCACCACGCGCTGCGGGTTCTCGATCACTGCCTCGATCAGCGCCGGGGTGCGGCGGCTGGCCACGTGCGTGAGATCCGGTCCGCTGATGCCGCCTGTCCCCTCGAGCGTGTGACAGCCGAGACAGGGCAGCCGCTCGCGCAGCAGGGCGCGCACCTTCGCGCTGTCGAACGCGGTGAGCGGCACGGCGACGACCGGAGCCGATTGGGCGACGGCCGGCTGTGCGATCGCGGCAGCAAGGAGCACGAGGGAGATGCACCGCAGCCGGCGCACCTCCCTCGACGGAGCTGCTCGCTCCGAACCTCCCGCTCTCTGCACCTTCCGCCTGCAGCCAGCGGTGCGGCTACTGGCCGCAGGCCGGCTGCAGGGTCACGTTCGGGTTGGTCTGCCGCTCGGTGATGGTGATGGGGAAGTAGGAACCGGGACAGGTGGCCGCGTTGGAGTCCGTGGTCCAGTAGGGTGACTTGAGCCCGAACCGGTACATGTCCGTGAGGCGGCGCCCCTGCAGGTAGAGGTTCACGCGCCGCTCGTAGATCAGCAGCGATTTTGCATCCACCTGCCCGGAGTATGGCGTGAGCCCGTTGAACGCGCGGAGCCTGTTGATGTAGGTCGTGAACCCGGCGGTATCACCGTTCGCGAGCGCGTTCTCGGCGAGGATGAGCAGCATGTCGCGTGAGCCGG
>DASTGQ010000360.1:0-4841 GCA_035718985.1 Gemmatimonadaceae bacterium | reverse complement strand
GATTCTCCAGCCGACCTGTACGATCGCTTCGTCGCCGAGGTCACGGCGAGTGCGATCTCCCTCGAGCGCGCGCTCGACAGCGCGGGCGTGGCGAACGGAGCGCTTGTGCAGCGGCTCATCCGAACGCCCGGCGACCCCGCTGTCTCACCGGATGGGCGGCACGTCGCCATCACCATCCGGCGCACCGATGCGCCGAGCCAGCTGGTGGTCTGGAAGACGGCCGACGAGCCGGATACGACGCTCGAGCGCAAGCGTGCGCGACAGCTGAAGCGCGACCCGGAGGACGTTCCAGCCCGGCAGTTCTACCCACCACCGAAGACTCCTGTCATCACGCTCGAGGCGCCTGACGGCGCTCCGTTCGAGCAGCCGCGCTGGTTGTCGGATGCGCGGCGGTTGCTGGTGGTGCGCCGGACGCCCCTCGCCGACGGAACGCTGCGCGGAGACCTCTACCTGTGGAACGCCGAGAACGGCGACCTCCGTCAGGTCACTCACGGCGCCGGGATCCAGGACGCCGATCCTGCCGTCAACGGAGACTGGGCGGCGGCGACACGCTGCGCGCATGGCTGGTGCGACCTGGTTCGCGTGGATCTCGTCAGCGGCGCGGTGAGGGTGATTCGCGCCGGGAGCGTAAGGCGCAACTACTACCGTCCACGAGTGTCGAAACGTACGGGGGACATCCTCGTCGGCGAGCAGCTCGGCGACCGCTGGCGCGTCGCGCTCGTCTCGCCAGGCAGCGGCGAGCTGCGCTACGCCGATCCGGATGACGGCATCACGCGCTACGACGCGACCTTCGCTCCCGATGGACACACGATCGTCGCCACCACCGAAGCCGGCGGTATCCCGGAGCTCGAACGCATCGCCACGGACGGGCACGTCACCCGGCTCACGTCCGTCACGGGCGCGGCGGTCGGGGCTGACGTCGCGCCTGACGGCGCGGTGTGGTTTCTCTCCTTGTACGCCCGCGGCTACGATCTCCGCCGCCTGTCGGACAGTGCACCACCCGCGCCGGCGCTGCCGGTTACCGTCGCCCTGCAGGACAGCGCGTCGCCCGTCCTGCCGCCGCCCCTCGATCGCGCGACGATCGACTCCACGCGCCGACCCGCGCTCGCTCCGGTCGGCCCCGACCACGCATACGGTTTCGGCCCCTCACGTGTGCGCTACTTTCCCGCCGCGTCGAGCGGCATCGGTGGCAGGACACTGGAGCTCGGCCTCCTGCGCAGCGATCCGGTGGGTCGGCTGAGCATGCTCCTGCTCGGCACCGGCGGCGCTCCCGCGTTGCCACAGGGTGGCGCGCTCACCATCACTTCCCGCGCGTCACGGACCGTCCTCTCGGGCAGCGGCTGGGTATCGCACGAAGGACCGTCCCGCACCTACGGGCCCGCGCTCGCCGAAGGACTCGACCTTTCTCGCGTTGGCGGAGCGCTTCGAGCGGAGCGAGTGCACATCGGTGACGGCTGGGATCTCGGTGGTGCCCTGGCCGGTCTCGGGGAGTCACGCAGCGTCACGGCGCTTGGCCAGTCGGCGCGTCGCGCGGCCATCGCGCTCGTGAACGGCGCAGCCAGGCAGCGCAACGATGGCGCACGCTTCGAGGAGCGCCTCGCGGTCATGGGCGAAGCGGGCGGCGTGGATTCCGCATCGTACCTCCGTCACCGCGGCATGTTCGTTTTCGCCACCGCCTCGGGCGCGCAGCCACTGACGACCTTCCGAGTCTCCTTCGGCAACGTGAGCGGCCGCGGCTCTTCACTCGAGCGGTTCGTCCTCGGCGGTCTTCCGTCCCCGCTCATGGATTCGCTCTACGATGCGCGACGCGTGAGCCTTCCCGCGTATCCGATCGCCAGCCGCGCGGGCACGAGCTTCACCGCGTACCGCATCGGCGCACCGGTTTCCACCTTCGAGGTCTTCTACTCGAGCGGCACGACCGACCTGTTCCGGCACCAGCTCCGCAGCTTCGGCGCCGAGCTCCGGCAGTCGGTGCCCGCCGTCGCGGCACTCGGTACACCCGACGTCGATCTCGTGACCGGCGTCGCGCGTGCCGTGGACGAGCCGATGAAGGGCGACTGGCAGCTCTACCTCTCCGTGCGACTCCGGCCCTGAGACGACCTCGCCTTCACGGCGCGTAGAGCGGCCCGAGGTCCACGTAGATCCGGCACTCCTTCGCTTGCGGACGACCGTCTTCGCTGCGTTCGCGCGCGAGGCGGAAGATCGTCGTCGCGGGGACGCTCACGGTGCGGCCGTCATGCCGCAGGTACGTCACCTCCGCCTCCAGCACCAGCGTGCCTCGGTCCAGCCACCGTCCCACCGACCTGTGCGAGAGCGATTGAAATCCGCTGAAGAAATTCGCGATCGCGGCGGTGATCGCCTCGCGACCCTGCGTGCGCGGCCAGTTCCCGAACTGCACCCAGCCGTCCGGCGCAAAGGCCCCCGCGAAGCCGGCTGCGTCCTTCCTGTCCACCGCGTTCGCGTACAGGTCGTCGGCCCAGCGCATCACCTTCTCGCGAGAAAGCTCCGATTCGGCAGTCAGCATGACGGATCCGTTGGGAGTGAAGTCAGGTCCGCTCTCCTCAGCGGACCTGCCGGATGCTTGCCGCATAAAGATGCCAGCGACGCTGCGCGGCGGAAGCTCCCGGCACCACCACGCGACGCAGCGTGTAAGTGCCGGTGAAGCGCTGCGCCGTGCCGTTGCGCAGCCGGGCCGAAATTTCCACCGGCACGGAGACGAACCGCGAGCCGGCCGCACCCTCCACGCGCCCTGGCGTACCGACGCGTGCATCCACGCTCTCCGTCGAATCGAAGCCTGCCTCGAACTGCGCGAAGCTTCGGCCGCCGGACTGGCCACTGGCGTTCCACATCCGGTACGCGCGGAGGAAGTCATGTGCACGGATCGCGGCGTAGTAATCACGTACGATGGCCTGCGGATCACCCACCGAGTCCGCGACGCCGGCAGTCGCCGTCAGCGAGTTCGTTGGAGCCGGAGCGGGCTGCGAGTGTTGACGCACTGGCGCTCGTTGCGAGTGGGTGGGATCGTACGGCACCACGCGCGGCGCCGGTGCCGTATCCGGCACGGCGTTCGCCTTCGCGCTGTCGCGCCCGCGCGCATCGCCGCGACTGCAGGCGCCGAGCAGGATCGCCGTGCCTGCGAGGACGCACTGTGCCGCTTGTCTCATGCGAGCATCGGTGCGCCCACCGTGGTCAGAAAGTCCTCCCATTCGCCGAGCACCAGCGTGTCGAGCAACGCGGCCGCCTCGGTGAAGCGGGACTCCGGCGTGGCCTCGCCTTCCAGCGCCTCGAGCGCTTCGGCTCGTACGCGCTGGTAGTACTCGCGCGTCATTTCCCCGCCGCCGTCGATCGTCGCGCCGTGGCGGATCCACTGCCAGAGCTGGGAGCGCGAGATCTCCGCAGTCGCCGCGTCCTCCATCAGGTTGTGGATTGCGGCCGCGCCATTGCCGCGCAGCCACGAGTCCAGGTAACGCATGGCCACGTCCACGTTCGTGCGCACGCCAGCCTCCGTGACCAGGCCGCCCGGCACCGTGGAGTCGATGAGCTGGTCGGCGCTGATGCGCACGTCGTCGCGCAGCACCTCCTTCTGGTGCGGCCTGTCCCCCAGCACGCGGTCAAAGGCGCGCTGCGCGATGGGAACGAGGTCCGGATGCGCCACCCACGTGCCGTCAAATCCCGCCCCACTCTCGCGCTCCTTGTCCTCGCGCACCTTCGCCAGGGCACGCTCGTTCACTTCCGCGTCGCGCCGGCTCGGGATGAACGCCGCCATCCCGCCGATCGCATGCGCGCCGCGCCGATGGCAGACCTGCACCAGGCGTTGCGTGTACGCGCGCATGAACGGCACGGTCATCGTGAGCTGCGCCCGATCGGGCAACACCTTGTCCGGGCGATCACGGAACGTCTTGATGAAGCTGAAGAGGTAGTCCCAGCGGCCGGCATTGAGGCCGGACGCGTGCTCACGCAGCTCGTACAGGATCTCCTCCATCTCGAATGCGGCCGGCAGCGTCTCGATCAGCACCGTGGCGCGAATCGTCCCCCGCGGAATGCCGAGCGCCTCCTGGGCAAGGAGAAAGACGTCGTTCCACAGTCGGGCTTCGAGATGGTGCTCGAGCTTGGGGAGGTAGAAGTACGGTCCCGTACCGCGCGCCAGCAGCTCCTTCGCATTGTGGAAAAAGTACAGGCCGAAATCGGCGAGGCTGGCGGAGATGGGCCTGTTACCCACGGTGATGTGCTTTTCCACGAGGTGCCAGCCGCGCGGCCGTACGACCAGGGTCGCGGTCACCTCGTTGAGGCGGTATGCCTTGCCACCCACATCTAGCGAAAGCTCACGCCGCACCGCATCGCGCAGGTTCCGCTGGCCGGCGAGGATGTTGGCCCAGGTCGGGGAGCATGAGTCCTCGAGGTCGGCCATGAAGACGTGCGCGCCCGAGTTGAGCGCGTTGATCATCATCTTGCGCTCGACCGGCCCCGTGATCTCGACGCGACGGTCGGTGAGGTCAGGCGGGATCGAAGCTACCTGCCACGCCGCGACGCGAACCGGTGCCGTGGCCGGCGGGAAATCCAGTGTTTCTGCCGCCGCGCGCGACGCCAGCGAGGTGCGCCGCACCTCGCGCTCGGCCACGAGGTCGCGGCGGCGCTCGTCGAAGGTGCGGTGCAGCGCCGCCAGGAAGTCGAGGGCGCCCGGAGTGAGGATGTCCGCGGCCGACGTCGCGGCCGCGGCAGGCACGGCCACGTCGGAGGTGGAGGAGTTGTCAGGCATGTCGGATGGTGAAAGCCGCTAGCGCCCTTTTGCGCTTCGCAACCTATATTAGCGCGCGGTAACGCCGGACCCCGATACCCGACCT
>DASTGQ010000359.1:0-3344 GCA_035718985.1 Gemmatimonadaceae bacterium | reverse complement strand
CGCCCTTCGTCACCCAGTAGACGTCCATCTCGATGCCGACGAGCTGGCGGTCGGTGCGCTCGAGCAGGGTATCGAACATCGTGCTCCCGCCGACCTGCGCGAACTCGAAGTCGTGGTTGTGGTAGGCGAAGTGAAGCCCGGCCTCGTTCGCGAGCCTGCCGAGGTGGTTGAAGCGCACGGCGACGCGCGCCCAGTCGTTCGGGCTGCTGCGCAGCGGCGCGTCGAGCCAGGCGATGGTCACCCAGTCGTGGCCGATGGCCTTCGCGTCATCGAGCGTGCGCGCCCACGCCGCGTCGTCGGCCGGCAGGGCGATGTGGGTGGACGGCGCGCGCAGCCCGTGGCGCGCGAGCGCGTCGCGCACCTGGGCCGGCGTGCGGCCGAAGTAGCCGGCGAACTCCACTTCCTGGTACCCGATGGCGGCGACCTGCGCGAGCGTGCCGTCGAAGTCGTGCGCCATGAGGGTGCGCACCGTGTAGAGCTGGAGCCCGATCGGGATCCGACCCTGTCGGCCGTGACTGGCGAAGCTGTTGGCGCGCACACAGCCGAGCAGAGCTGCGCCGACGGCCGAACGGCCGAGCGTGCCGAGGAATTCGCGCCGCGATTGCATGGGCAGCGAATGTGTGTCGCCGGATCGCGGGGCGGCAAGGGCAATCGGGCAAAGCGCGCCGCCCCGCCCTATCTTACGGACATGGCGAGCCACCTCGTGGAGCTTTCCGCCGCGGATGCCGCGGCGCCAGCGATCCGCGGCGCGCGTGTGTCCAGCGTTGCCGGGTCGCTCATCGGGTCGGAGATCCTCAAGATCGCTGCCGACGTGCGCGCGCTCGTCGCCGCCGGCCAGCAGATCTGCAACCTCACCGTCGGCGACTTCGCGGCGTCGGAGTTCCGCATCCCGGCCGCACTCGAGCGCGGGATCGTGGATGCGCTCCATCGCGGCGAGACGAACTATCCGCCCTCGGACGGGATCCCGACGCTCCGCCACGCGGTGCGCGAGCTCTACACGCGCGAGCTGGGCTTCACGCCGCCGCTGGAGTCGGTGATCGTGACCGCCGGCTCGCGTCCCGGCATCTACGCCACCTACCGTTCGCTGGTGGACCCGGGTGATCGGGTGGTCTATCCGACGCCATCGTGGAACAACAACCACTACGTGCACCTCATCGGCGCCGAGGGCGTAGCGGTGAAGACCGATCCGGCGTCGCGCTTCCTGCCGACGCGCGCGTCGCTCGAGCGCGCGGTGCGCGGGGCCCGGCTGCTCGCGCTCTGCTCGCCGCAGAACCCCACCGGCACCGCCTTCACCGCCGAGGAGCTGCGCGACATCTGTGCGCTCGTGGTGGAGGAGAATGCGCGGCGCGGCGCGGGCGAGCGGCCGCTGTACCTGATGTACGACCAGGTGTACTGGACGCTGACCTTCGGCGAGACGCGGCACGTGCATCCCATTGGCGTGTGCCCCGAGGTGGCGCCATTCGCGGTGTACGTGGACGGGATCTCCAAGGCGCTCGCCGCCACCGGCGTGCGTGTCGGCTGGATCGTGGCGCCCCCCGACCTGGCCGGCCCGATGAGTGGCCTGCTTGGCCATGTGGGAGCATGGGCGCCGAAGGCGGAGCAGGTCGCGGTGGCGGCGTACCTCTCGGATGCGGCGACGATGCTGGCCGATCGTGCGGAGCTGGTGGCCGGCGTGCGCCACCGACTCGACGCGCTCTACGCCGGCCTCGCCGCGATGCGCGACGAAGGGCTGCCGGTGGACGTCATCGCGCCGGAGGGCGCCATCTACCTGAGCGTCAACTTCGCGTTGCGCGGCCGAGTGCTGGCCGACGGCACGCGACTGGATGGCGACGAGGCGATTCGCACCTGGCTCCTTCGTTCGGCCGGGATGGCCATCGTCCCCTTCGGCGCCTTTGGCGTGGTGGAGGACACGGGGTGGTTCCGGCTCTCCGTGGGCGCTGTCTCGCTGGCGCAGATCGCCGCCGTGCTCCCACGTCTCCGCGCCGCGCTCCAGGCGAGCTGATACGGGCTGGAGCAGAGGTAACGTGAGCCAGGGGACTCCGCGCAGCGCTCGCTGACGCTCGCTACATTGCGGGTCACCGCAGTCGAGCCCTGACGATCCGAGTCCCACCTTCACAGTCACGCTAGTGAGCGTTTCGACGGACAACGCGTCGATCGCGGCGCCGCGTCCTGCATCGTGGCGCTGGTCGACCTGGTCGCTGACCCGCAAGCTGCCCGTGCTCACGGGCGCCATCGTCGTGCTGGTGGTGGGCATCCTGCTGCTGCTCACCTACAACGCCCTCGTGTCCACGCGGCTGGACGCGATGCACGATCGCCTCAAGCACCTGACCGAGCAGATCGCGCAGTCGAGCGTCCAGAACCTGCGGCTGCGGACCGGCGTGTACGAGCGAACGGCGCAGGATCCGGCGCTGCTCGCGGCGCTGCGTACGGCAACGAGCACGCCGGTGGTGAACGACAGCGCGCCCGTGATGCGCGCCGCCACGGCGCTCCTGCTCCGGCTGCGCACCGCGCCCGATTCCTCGCTGCCGATCGAGCTGTGGACCACCGACGGGCGGCGCGTGCTGCTCGTCGGCAGCGAGGCGCGTGACGACCCGACGTCCGGAGTGCGGCCCGAGCTCCGCGCGCAGAACGGCAAGCCGGTGACCGAGGTGCCCTCCGGCGGGGCCGGCCTGGACAGCGTCCGCTACGGCGCGTTCTACGCCGCGAATGGCCGCGTGCTGTTCTGGACGGTGGTGCCCGTGCTCGACGGCAAGCGCCGGCTCGGCTACATCGCGCAGCAGCGGCTGTATCGCAACACGGCGCAGCAGGAGCACCTGGTGCGCGAGCTGATCGGCAGCGACGTCTCGCTCTACCTGCACAACGTCACGGACAATTTCTGGTCCACCTACGTCGGTGAGCCGACGGCGGCGCTGGCTGGCGAGGACACGGCGCGCGGCGACTTCGTGGGGGAACGCGCCGGTGTCGGCCGCGTCACCGCGTACGATCAGCGCGTGCCGGGCACGCCGTGGGCGCTCAGCCTGGAAGCGCCGGTCAACAGCGTGCTCGCCGAGCCGCGCCGCATCGTGCGCCGCCTGCTCCTCGTCAGCACGCTCATCGCCGTGCTCGGCGTGCTGGCGACGTGGGTGGCGAGCCGGCGGATCACGGGACCGATCGCCTCCCTGGCGGAAGGCGCGGAGGCGCTGGCCCGCGGCGCGTACGACACGCGCATCGGGGGCGTGTCGAGCGAGCCGACGAGTGACGAGGTGTCGCGTCTCGCCCACAGCTTCAACCACATGGCCAGCGAGATCGAGGCGTCACACCACGAGCTGGAGCAGCAGGTGGAAGAAGCGCTCGCCGTGTCGGCA
>DASTGQ010000358.1:0-2370 GCA_035718985.1 Gemmatimonadaceae bacterium | reverse complement strand
CCGGCATCCCAGTCGTAGTGGTCACTCAGGTTGAATGCCATGTCCGGGACATTGCTGGCGCGGAAGTGCCACGTGTTCACCGGGCCGGCCGTGGTCACGCGCTTCGCCACGAAATCCGCGCGCGTGGCGACACGGATGGTGGTGTCGGAGGTGAAGGAGGCGCGGAAGCGCTGGAGCACGTCGGGCTGCAGCACCTCGTCCGCGTTGAGGAGCGTGCCCGTGCCCCATACCGCGAAGTTCGCCGGCACCTTCAGCGTGACGTCGTAGTCGTTGAAGTCGCTGTAGAACTCCTGCCCGTCGGTGAAGTCCATGGTGTCCCACCCGTTGTAATCGTCGTAGACGGCGACGCGCGGGTAGAAGTAGGCCAGGAACCAGGTCGTGGAGTCGATCATCCCCTCTCGGTTGCTCTGGAGGGAGATTTCATAGCTCCAGTCGAATCCGAGCGTTACCGAGTCGTGCGGCGCGAGCGGCTGCGGAAGCGCGACGCGGTGGTTGGTGAAGGTGTTCGCGTTCCGCCACGGCACCGACTGCCCGTTCACGGTGAACGCATTGACCGTCACGCCGGGTGTGAGATAAAGCGAGTCCGCGCCCCCGTTCCGTGGCGCGCCTGGTTTGTGAATGTTCAGGAACAGCTTGAAGTTGAGCGACTTGAGCGTGTCTGGGCTGTTGTTGTAGTAGACGATGCGCTCCGTGCCGCGGACCGTGCGATCGGGAGGGAGCGCGGTGACGGTGATGGCGTATCGGCCGTGGTTCTGCCAGTACTTCGGACCGGGGCGTCCGTCGTGAGAGCGAGTCCCATTGCGGAACGCCCGTTGTACGGCGCGTGGCATGTACAGCTGCGGCGCTCGGGCCCGGTCGCTCCGCTCCTGCTGTGCATGCGCCGCGCGCAGCGGCACGGGCAGAAGCAGCGCAAGAGACAAGGCGGGGGCAAGCGTCAGGCGATGCGGCAAGGTTGGCATGTCGGGATCTCCGTTCGTGGCACGTACGAGCAGTTCGGGCTGAACCCGTGCCCGGTTTCAGCAATGTACTGCCTGATGACAGGCCGACCCGCCTCGGTGTGAGGGTTGGATCAACAAGTCGAGCACACGGCGCCTCCGTGCGGTCGCGCGACAGACGAACACGGCGTCCGATGGCTGGACCCACCGGACGCCGTGTTCATCAGCGAGGACGGGGACTACGCCCGACGTTTGCGACTCATCGCTCCGACGATTCCCACGAGGCCGGTGGCCAGGAGCACCATGCTCGCCGGCTCCGGAGTCGTGACCACGTCGCCGGAGTAGCCGGTGAAGTGCACCATCAGGCCATCGGTGACGCCGTTGCCCGTCGTGGTGAACCGCAGCACGTTCTGCCCTGTGTTGAAGCCGCTCAGCACGCGGTTCGTCGACGCGTTGTACAGGTCGCACCCGCCGCCAGCGACGACCACGCCATTGAGCATGATCGAGGTGAAGCCATCATCGACCGCGCACTGGAAGGTGGCACCGGTGATGCCGCTGCCCATGAAGCTCGTCTCGAACATGTACGTGAAGCGCGTGAGGTTGCCGTCCGCCACACCGCCCTCGACTGATCCGGACGGCGTCACGCCGATCCAGCCATAGCTGCCGGGGACGCCGCCGCCGCGCGACAGCACGTATGCCTCGACGACGTTGTCGGGTGGGCTGACGGTGAACCACGCCGGATCGACGCTGCCGGCAGCGGTCGTGCCGGTGGAGACGGGCCCCTGCGCCGCCAGCACCCCTGGCGCCATCAGGATTGTGGCGAGGAAGGCCTGGCGGATGGTCCTGCCTGCGATGTTCACGGGTTCCTCCGAGGTTGGGATGGATTCACCACACCGATAGTGTCCGGGTGGAGTTCTCCGATCCTCGCCGGGCGTGACACCCGGTGCTGATCCGTTCCCTCCACGCGGCTTCCGGCATCCCTGGCGCCCGTGCCTTACCGCGGTTGCGCGCACGGCGCTGACCGGCCCATGTGGGCGCGCAAAGAGGCTGCCACCATCTCGCAGGAACGTTTCGCGCGCGCCAGCCGCGTCC
This sequence comes from Gemmatimonadaceae bacterium, assembly GCA_035718985.1. Classification (GTDB taxonomy): domain Bacteria; phylum Gemmatimonadota; class Gemmatimonadetes; order Gemmatimonadales; family Gemmatimonadaceae; genus AG11. The sequence goes on along the minus strand of DASTGQ010000358.1, from coordinate 343 downwards.
CGGAACGACGAGGAATGCTTCGTTACCGAGCACGCGCTGCGCGCAGAAGGCTCGGCTGCTATCGGAGGCTGTCGGGAGAATCCCGGTCCAGGATCACGCCTACCTTCACCCGCAGGCCGGCCGCATGCGCCTGGAGACGACGAGCGGCAGCAGCGACGAATCGAGACCGCGCCAGCCGATGTCCGTGCGCGACACCTCGCCCTCACCGCGTTCACTCGACAACGCTCACGCGCCCCCGTAACGTGCATGAACGCCTCCGGTCGCATCGCTCGCCACTCTCCCACAAGGTCATGACGAAGCTCGCCCTCGCCATTCTACTGGCGTCCGCTTCCATCGCCAGCGC
>DASTGQ010000357.1:0-13506 GCA_035718985.1 Gemmatimonadaceae bacterium | reverse complement strand
GGCGTGACGGCGAGCGTGATGGCCAGGAAGCGCAGGGTCCAGAGCCCGGTGCGGATCTCCGTGGCGGTGATCTGGTCGGCGCCAAGTGAGCTGCTCCACCACGCGATCACCCCGAGCTCGGCCAGCCAGTCGAGCGCGAGGTGGGCGAAGGGAATGAGGCAGAGCAGGAAGACGACGACGCGGACCGCAGGGTGCAGCAGGAGCTGCGAACGCGCCGTCAGAAATTCCTCCGCAGGTCCATGCCCTGGTACAGGCTGGCCACCTGGTCCGCATAGCCGTTGAACATCAACGTCTCGCGCCGGCGGAACTCGCCGATGCGGCGCTCGCGGCTCTGGGTCCAGCGCGGGTGGTCCACGGTGGGATTCACGTTGGCGTAGAAGCCGTATTCGTCGGGCGCAGCGATGTTCCAGGTAGTGCGCGGCTGCTCGGCGAGGAAGGAGATCTTCACGATGGACTTGGCGCCCTTGAAGCCGTACTTCCATGGTATGACCATGCGAAGCGGCGCCCCATTCTGGTTGGGGAGCGGCTTGCCATACAGCCCCGTGGCGACGAGCGTGAGCGGGTGCATCGCCTCGTCCATCCGCAGCCCTTCCACGTAGGGCCATGGGAGCACGCTTCTCCGCTGCCCCGGCATCTGCTGCGGATCCAGCAGGGTGGTGAAGCTCACGTACTTCGCGCCCGGCAGCGGCTCGAAGCGCGCGACCATGTCGCGGAAGGGGATCCCCTGCCACGGGATCACCATGGACCACGCCTCCACGCAGCGCAGCCGGTAGGTGCGGTCCTGCACCTTGTACGGCTTCACGAGATCCTCGAGCGCGTACGACGCCGGCTTCTTCACGAGCCCATCCACCGTCACCGTCCACGGGCGTGTGCGGAATTGCTGCGCGTTGTCCTTCGGGTCGCTCTTGTCGGTGCCGAACTCGTAATAGTTGTTGTAGCTCGTCACGTCCTCGTACGGCGTGAGCTTGTCCTCCTGCGCTTCGGTCGCCACCTCGCCGCCAGCCGCGTAAGCGGTGCCCGCGTCATCGTCGCGGCATCCCGCGGCACCGAGGAGCGACAGGCCGGCCAGCGTCGCCCCCGCGCCACCGAGACGCGCGATGAACTCGCGCCGGCGCAGGTAGACGGACTCGGGCGTGATCTCCGACGACGGGACGTCGTCCGGGCGGCGAATGAGCATGGGAGGACGGGAATGAGGACGCGGCGATTGCGGATCCCTCGTTATAGGGAGCAGGTAACGCGCCGGTTCCACGATTGACAAGGGCGCGAGCGCACCGCGCCGGCAGGAATGACAGAGGCGCCTGCCAGTCGTGCCGCGCGACGGAGCGATCTTCGGCCGCGCTGGCAGACCCCGGTTGGTCCAGCGCGTGCCTCTTTCGACGGCGCCGCCGGAAGGCGGACACACCAGTCAACCAACCTTCTTCATGGAGAATCCGACCATGTTGAACACGAGGACTCCCGGCACGCTGGACCGCATGCTCACCCTCGACCGCGTCTTCGACCAGGCGTTCGGCGGCTCGCTCGGCACGCGCGTCTGGGTGCCGGCGATGGACGTCGCCGAGAAGCGCGATGCGTACGTGGTACAGGCCGAGCTGCCGGGAGTGGCTCCGGACCAGGTGGACGTGTCGTTCGAGAAGAACGTACTCACCATCCGCGGCACCAAGCCGGCCAGCTTCGACAGCAAGAGCGACGGCGAGCTCCGCATCTTTGCCGCGGAGCGCGTGAGCGGCAGCTTCGAGCGCTCCGTGCGCCTCCCCGAGTTCGTGGACGCCGAGCGTATCTCGGCCAGCTTCAACAACGGCCTGCTCACCATCACGGTGCCGAAGGCCGAGGCCGCACAGCCGCGCCGGATCACGGTGCAGGCCGGATGACCGGAGGACCGGAGGACCGGAACTACGAAGGGCACACCGAACTCAGAGCGGTGTGCCCTTTCGGTCCTCCGGTCCTCCGGTCCCTCGGTCCCTCGGTCCCTCGGTCCATCGGTCCTCCTCTCCCTGAGACAACCGTCACACCCGCCCTCTCCAGCGTCGCGCACTATGCGGTATGTCCACGCTCACCCGCGACGTCATCACTGACGCGTTGCGCCACGTTCCCTATCCGGGACTGACGCGCGACCTCGTCTCGTTCGGGATGGTCCAGCAGGTCGCCGTCTGCGACGGCCGCGTGAAGGTGCAGCTCGGCTTGCACACGCGCGACGAGACCCTCCTCGGCAAGCTTTCCTCCAGCATCCGCGACGCGCTGCAGCCACTCGGTGCCCACGAGGTGGCGATCGAGGTCGTGCCGCCGAAGCCGGCGCCCGCCGCCGCACCCGTCGCTCGCGCCGGCACCCCCGATCCGTGGGCGGACCAGGTGAAGCTCGCCGCGGTGCGCCACGTGATCGCCGTCGGCGCGGGAAAGGGCGGCGTCGGCAAGAGCACCGTGGCCGCCAACCTCGCCATCGCACTCGCGCGCGATGGACTGCGCGCGGGCCTGCTCGACGCCGACATCTACGGGCCCAGCCTTCCCATCCTCCTCGGCATGGAAGACGGCGCGAGCCGCGTGCGCATGTCGCCGGAGAAGCACATCCTTCCGCTCGATGCGTTCGGCGTGCCTCTCATCAGCTTCGGCTTCTTTCTCGGTGAGGATTCACCGGCCATCTGGCGCGGGCCGATGGTCTCCAAGGCGGTGAAGCAGTTCGCCCGCGGCGTGGCCTGGCCCGAGCTCGATGTGCTCGTCGTCGACCTCCCGCCGGGCACGGGCGACATCGCCCTCAGCCTCGCCCAGTCCGTGGTGCTGTCAGGCGCCGTCGTCGTGACGCAGCCGCCACGCGTCGCCGCCGCAGAAGCGCGCAAGGCGGCGAAGATGTTCCGTTCGCTCGAGGTGCCGGTGCTCGGCGTGGTGGAGAACATGAGCGGAGTGTTCGGCAAGGGCGCCGGCTCCGTGGTCGCCTCCGAGCTCGGAGTGCCTTTTCTTGGCGAGATCCCGTTCGACGAGCAAATGGTCGTCGAGGGGGATACGGGGATGCCGACCACCATCGCTCGTCCCGACAGCGCCGCTGGCGTCGCACTGAGCGCGATCGCTCGCGAGGTGGCCACGGCGCTTGGCTGGCGGCACATCCCCGGCGATGCGGCAGGAGCGACGGCATGACGCCCGCCGCTGCCGCCATGCCACGGACATCGCCACCGCCCGCACCGACTGCGGGTGCGCCAGTGCCCGCGCGCAGCAACGTGCCGCTGGCCGCGGAGCACTTCGGCGCAGCGATCCTCTACCTGCTCGCCGGCGCCGTCGGTCTCGTCTGGATCGCCCCCGAGCTGGCCATCGGCGCGTATCCGTCACCGCACGTCGCCGGCATCACTCACCTCTTCACGCTCGGCTGGCTCACCACCACGATCTTCGGCGCGCTGTATCAGCTGCTGCCGGTGGCCCTCGGTGCACCGCTGCGCTGGATCAAGGTAGGACACGCCGAGTTCTGGACCTTCGCGCCCGGGGCGGGCATCTTCGCTGCCGGTGTCGTGACCGGGAACACCGTGCTGCATCACGTTGGCATCGGGCTCGTCGGCGCCGGCGTGATCCTCGGCGTCGCCAACGTTGCCGCCACGCTGCCCCGCGCGCGAAGCCGCGACGTCACGTGGGCGGCCATCACGATCGCCATCACCTTTCTCGCCTCCACGCTCACGCTCGGCGTGGTCCTGCTGCACAACATTCACACCGGCTTCCTCGCCGGGGCACGCATCCGCGTGCTCGCCACGCACCTGCACGTCGCGCTGGTGGGCTGGGCACTCGTCATGATGGTCGGGGTGTCACATCGGCTGCTGCCGATGTTCCTTCTCTCGCACGGGGGAACCACGCGCTGGACACGCCGGTCGCTGACGCTGCTGGCCACTGGCGTGCTGGCTCTCTCCACCGGACTCGCGACGATGCAGTGGTGGGCGGCGTGGCTCGGCGTCGCGCTGCTCGAGGGTGGCGTGGCCTGCTTCCTCTGGCAGGCGCGAAGCTTCTACGTCGCTCGAGTACGCAGGCAGACCGACGTCGGGATGCACTTCGCCGGCTCGGCACTCACGTTCCTGCTCGTGAGCGCGCTGCTCGGACCCGCCGTGCTCGCGGCCGGCGTGATGCACCCGCGGCTCGCCACCATCTACGTCGTGGTCGGCCTGCTGGGCGGCATCGTGATGTACGTCGTCGGATTCTTCTACAAGATCGTCCCGCTGCTCGCCTGGACCGTGCGCTTCAAGGACCGGATGGGCAAGGGTAACGCGCCGACCATCGCGCAGATGATCTCGGCGCGCGTGGCGCACGTCCAGCTGGCGACGATGGCGCTCGCCGTCGTGCTGCTGGCAGCCGGGATCGCCACGGCATCCGTTCATGTCACCCGCTGCGGCGCCGTGCTCTTCCTCGGCGGCGTGCTGATGTTCATCAGCCAGATCTGGCGCGTCGCCATGGGAGGCAACGCATGAATGCCACCGTCATTCAGCCCGTCGGCCCCGAGGATCGCGTGAACGACGTCCTGGCGCGCGACGAACACCTCGTGGACGTCTTCGTGCGCCACTCGGCGCACTTCGACAAGCTGCGCAACCGCGCCATGCGCCGAGTGATGGGGCGCCTCGTGACCGTGCAGGACGCCGCGCGCCTCGCCGATGTCCCCGTCGGCGACCTGCTCCGAGACCTCAATGCCGCGCTCGGCGCCACGGCCCCCACAGTGGATCCGTCAACGCAACCAGCCGCCATTCCGCGCACGGGGAGGTCGCATCCCGTCGATGCGCCCGTCGTGACGGTGGACGTGCGCGATGACCTGCGCCAGGGCCGCGAGCCCCTCGCCCGCATCATGCTCGGGGTGAGTACGCTGCACGACGACGAGGTGCTTCGGGTTCGCGCCATCTTCGAGCCCGTGCCCCTGCTCGCCGTACTCGCAAAACGTGGCTTCGCCAGCGAGACCGTGCAGCATGGTCCTGACGACTGGTCCGTCTGGTTCTGGCGCGACTCGTCGGGCGTCCCGCACGAGCCCGCGCAGATCGACGGAGCGGCGCCGATGCGCGTGCCGGCGTCGGAGGCGGAGACGGACGATGCCATCGTGTTGCTGGACGTACGCAACCTGCAGCCGCCGGAGCCGCTCGTGCGCACGCTCGCTGCCCTCGAGGCACTGCCCGCCGGCAAGCGGCTCGTCCAGGTGAACTCGCGCGTGCCGCAGCTCCTCCTGCCCATGCTCGCCGAGCGTGGCTATGCGTGCGAGCTGGATGAGTCGCACGCCGACCGCGTGCTCCTGCGGATCTGGCGCCCCGCCTGAGCCGCTCGCGCATGGGCGCGAGCATCGCTGTACCGCCAATAAAATCCTCAACCATCCGGAGACCGGGATGTCCCTGCAGACCATCGAGCTCGACGTGCGTGTCATTCCCCCGCGCGACAAGCACCCCACGATCTTTCGCACCTTCGACTCCCTCGCGAGCGGTCAGTCGATGGTGATCCTCAACGACCACGATCCCAAGCCGCTCCGCTACCAGCTGCTCGCGGAGTGCCCCGATACCTTCGACTGGACCTACGAAGCGCAGGGTCCCGAGCTCTGGCGCGTGAAGATCAGCCGGCGCTGAGTCGGACATGCCGGGCCGGCGATCGCCGGCCCGGCGCGTCATCCGCTACTGGACGATGATGCGCCCCGACATCGCCGCGCCGTGGATGGCGCAATGGTACGGGTACGTGCCAGCCGTCGTGAACTGGTGCGTGAAGCTGCCCGTGGAAAGGGTCGCACTCGCCACCGAGCCATCGTCGAGCACCACGCTGTGCGAGACGCAGGTTTGCCCGGTCCCGTAGGGGTCGCTGCTGCAGCTGTCCCAGTTCCAGGTGACGGTGGTCCCCGCCGGCACGGTGAGGTCGCCCGGCGTGAACGCGTTGTTCGTCACGCGCACGGTATTGGCCGGCGGGGGGTTCCCCGTACTCGTGCTTGGTCCGCTGGCCGAGGCACCTCCACAGCCGATGGCCAGGCTGATGGCGAAGAGCAGGACTGCTCGACGACCGACGCTCGCGTGACGCATGTTCCCTCCGGGGGTGAGCGCACCGGCGTGTCAGCCACTGGCGGCCGACATTCGGCTGGCGCGATGCGCCATCTGTCATGGCATCGCGTGCACCCGGCCTTCAGCCCGTGGATCGGGGCTCCGGACGCTCGGCGCCGCATCGGGCGCAACGCCTCGCTACGATTGCCGTAACGAATCGCTGCGCGCGCCCGGCACTCGGCTGACGGACGGCCCGTACCATGCACCACGCTGGCAGTCCGACTCCGTACTTCCCGAAGCCGAGACTACCATGGCACTCACCGACAAGCAGCGAACACACCTCGAGAAGCGACTCCGCGACGAGCGCGAGCGCGCCCTCAGCTCACTCAACCGATCCGTCGAGACCACCTCCAGGGAGTCCGAGGAAGACCGGGCTGGCGACCTGACCAACATGCCCTTCCATCAGGCTGACCTCGGCACCGACACGATGCAGGAGGAGCTGGATGCGTCCAACGCGACACGCATCTCTCGCGAGCTGGCGGAGATCGACGCCGCGCTCGAGCGGCTCTACCGCGATCCGCAGCGGTTCGGCATCTGCGAGAAGACGGGCGAGCCCATCCCCTTCGAGCGACTCGACATCATTCCGTGGGCCCGCACCTGCAACGGTGACGAGAACCACTGAGCGCGCAGCTCAGTCGACGTCCTTCTCCGCTTTCTCGCCGTGCTCCACGATGTCGCCCGGCTTGAACAGGATGTCCTTGAGGACCGTCCGCCACTTGGGCGTTCGGCGCAGCAGGAACTCGAGGTCCATCCCGAAGTGCTTGAACTCCTCCTGCTGCGCGTTCTGCATGATGGCGCGCGCTTCGGGATCCTTCTCCAGCGAGATGCGCTGCTGATACCAGCCGATCGCCTCGGCCTCCTCGGTCAGCGAGGTGATCATGCGGGCGAAGGTGCGCGTCTCCGGGGAGAGCTCGCTGGGCGGTTCGTGATATTGTTCGGTGGCCATGACGGTGCCGAAGGCGATGAAGTTGGACTGACTTCGATGTGCCCGGCACCGGGTGCAAGGGCTGGTCCAGTCAGTCGTCCAGCCTTCACTCCTCGTCCACCCGCCGCCACTCCCCGACCACGGGCAGCCGCCAGCCGCGCTTGATGGCCATCGCGCGGAGCGTGAAGCACACCACGACCCCCGCCAGCGCGCCCACCTGGTTCGGCAACCCCAGCTCCCTCGCGACGACGACCGTCAGACCGCCGCACAGCGCCGCCACCGCGTAGAGCTCCGTGGGACGCAGGATCGTCGGCACCTCGGACACGAGGATGTCGCGCACCACCCCGCCCCCCACGCCCGTCAGGACGCCGAGCAGCACCGCCGTGCCCGGCCCGAGATGGTACTTCAGCGCCTTGAGCGTGCCCGCGACCGCGAACACGCCAAGGCCAGCGGCGTCGAGGATGAGCAGCGTGGCCCGTAGCCGGACGACGCTGGAGTCCCACAGGAAGAACACCAGTCCCGCCGCCAGCGCCACGGTGAAGTAGCGCCAGTCACTGATCCCCACCGGCGGCACCGCGCCGATCAGCACGTCGCGCAGGATCCCGCCCGCCAGCGACGCGGCGAACGCCAGCACCAGCACCCCGAACAGGTCCAGCCGGTGGCGCAGGCCGGCGCTCGCGCCGCTCAGCGCGAAGACGAAGGTGCCGATGAGGTCGAGCACCAGGAGAAACGTGCCGACGTCGACGATCCGATCCGGAAGCATCCATCAAGCTAGAGCGAAGCCCTGCCACGCCGATACGGGAGCCTCGGAAAATCGTCCTTCGGACATGCGATCCCGCGGAAAAGTCGCCCTCGGCGCCGGCATTGCCGTCCTCTCCATCCTGCTCGTTCTCGTGCTGGTTCCCCTGCTCTTCGGGGACCGCATCGAGCGCCGCCTCAGGACGCAAGTCGACGCGAGCGTGAACGCGCACGTGGACTGGCGCAGCGCGAGCGTCGGCCTCATCCGCGACTTCCCCAATCCTTCGCTCTCGCTCTCCGCCCTGTCGATCGTTGGCCAGCAGCCTTTCGCCGGCGACACCCTCGCCGTCGTTCCCTCGGTGCGGATCGCCCTCGGGCTTGGCAGCGTCGTCGGCTTCCTGCGCCACGGTGATCCCATCATCGTGCGCGAGATCGTGCTCGACCGGCCGCGACTGAACCTCCGCGTGCTTCCCGATGGCCGCGCCAACTGGGACATCACGAAGCCCTCGGCGGCGAAGCCGTCGAGCGACCGCGCGGTGGGCGTGACGCTCCGGGACCTGCGGATCAGGGGCGCGACCGTCCTCATGGAAGACCGCAAGTCGCAGCTCGCCATGTCGATCCATGGCCTCGACGAATCGCTGCGCGGCGACTTCGCGAGCGAGAAGTTCGTGCTCTCCACCCGCACGAACATCGATTCGGCGTCCATCCGCTTTGCCGGCATCCCCTGGCTCTCACGCGTCGCCCTCCAGCTCGACGCCGACGTCGACGCCGACCTGCGTGCGAAGCGCTTCACCTTCCGCACCGACACGCTGCGGCTCAACCAGCTCCTGCTCGCCTTCGCCGGTTCGGTCACGCTCGGCAAACCCGACGTCACGCTCGACCTCGCGTTCCGCACGCCGGGCACGGAATTCCGCGACATCCTCTCGCTCGTGCCCGCGGTGTACGCGCGCGACTTCGCGAAGTTCAACACGGCGGGCAGCATGTCGGTGTCGGGGCGCGTGCGCGGCCCCTACGGTCCGCACGCCTTCCCTGCCCTCGCGCTGCGCGCCCAGGTGAAGAACGGTGCCTTCCACGATCCGTCCCTCCCCCTCGCCGCGCGCGGCATCTTCATGGATCTCGCCGTCGACAACCCCGGCGGCCAGCTCGATGGCACCGTGGTGAATCTCCAGCGGCTGCACCTGGAGCTTGGCAGCCGCCCGGTGGACGCTCGACTCGTCGTGCGCACTCCGGTGAGCGACCCGGACATCGACTTCAGGCTCGTTGGCGCGGTGGACCTGGCGGATGTCGCGCGCACGGTCAAGCTCGCCGACGTCTCCACTCTCACCGGCCTCGTGCGCGCCGACGTCGCCATGCGCGCCCGGCTCTCCGACGTGCACGCGTCGCGCTACGACCGCGTGACGGCGAGCGGCTCGGCGAACGCGTCGCGCGTCGTCCTGCGGGCCGCGTCGCTGCCGCGCGCCATTGCCGTGGACACGGCCGCCGTGCTGTTCACGCCGCGCGCAGCGCAGCTCACCACCCTCGCGCTGCGCGCCGGCAACAGCGACGCGCACGCCAGCGTGTCACTCGAGAACCTGCTCGGCTTCGCGCTCCACGGCGAGGACCTGCGCGGCTCCGGCTCGGTGACCAGCACGCGCTTCGACCTGGCCGAGTGGCAGTCGAAGGACAAGACAACCGAGGTGATTCCCGTGCCGCCGCGCGTCGACTTCACGCTCGCCGCGGCGGCGGATCGCGTGACCTACGGCGCCATCGCCATGAACGCCGTGCATGGCATCCTGCACGTGAAGGATCAGCGCGTGTCGCTCGACAGCCTGCACATGGGGCTCATGGGTGGCACCGTCGTCGCCACCGGCGCGTACGACACCCACGACCTCGCTCGCCCCGGCTTCGACCTCGCGCTGCAGCTCGGCAGCGTGGACATTCCCTCCAGCTTCGCCGCGCTCCCCACCGTGCAGAAGCTCGCGCCCATCGCGCGCTGGGCGAAGGGCAGCGTGTCAGGGAGCCTGGCCATGAAGGGACTGCTCGCTCCCGACATGACGCCGGTGCTGAGCGGACTCACCGGCCGCGGCGACCTGCGCACGGAGAAGCTCGTCGTGCAGAACGCCCCCGTGCTGGAGAAGCTCTCCAGCGCGCTCTCGCTCGACCAGCTCCGCTCTCCCGCTCTCGGCGCGGTGCGCCTTGCCTTCGACGTCGCCGACGGCCGCGTGCACGTGAAGCCATTCGACGTCAATGCCGGCGGCGTGGCGATGACCGTTGGAGGCTCCAACGGCATCGACCAGTCGCTCGAGTACGACCTCGCCCTAGCGCTGCCGCGTACCGCACTCGGCGCCGCCACGACGAGCGCCGTGCAGCGCCTCGCCGCAAGGGCCGGCAGCGGCGCGTCCAGCCTCGCTGCCGGCCAGGTGGTGAAGCTGGCGGCGCAGGTGGCCGGCACCGTCACCAACCCGACCGTCAGTACCAGCTTCGCCGGCATGGCCAGCTCGCTCGCCGACGCCACGAAGGGTGCCGCCACCGCGATGGCCAGCGAGCGCGTGGCCGAGGTGAAGCAGAAGGCCGATTCCGCCGCTGTGGAGGCGCAGCGCAAGGCGAGCGCCGAAGCCGCGCGCATCCTCGCGCAGGCAGACAGTCAGGCCGCGTCCATTCGCGCGCACGCCCGCGCGGTCGCCGACAGCGCGCGCCGCGTGGCGAGCCTGCGGTCCGACTCGCTCGTCGCCCGCGCGACGAACCCGGCCGCGCGATTCGCCGCCCAGGCGGCGAGCGATCGGCTCAAGCGAGAGGCGGACCAACAGGCCGACCGCGCCGTTCGCGAGGCGGATGCGAAGGCGGAGGGAATCGTCGCCGAGGCGAAGCGGCGCGCCGGATCGGTTGCGCCAGCCGCCGGCACGGGACGTTAGTCAGGGGGTCGCCGCAAGCCGGGGCCGGACGCGCGTGCGGCTGCGTGTCCGCCAACGTCCGACAGCGAACCGGGCTGCCGCGTCGCGACTCTACGGCACACCCCCGGAGCGCCCGTGGCCACGTACATCGCGAATCGGAGTGGGGCCCCCGCTGGCGAAGTCGTCCCTCCGTCGGCACGACACGCGGACTCCGCACCGCTGGCCGCGTGGGCGGCGGTCGAAGCGACCGAGATACTGACGCGGGTTGGTGCAACGCCTGGCGGGCTGACGGACGGTGTCGCCCGCGACCGGCTCGCGGCGGAGGGGCCGAACGAACTGCCCAGCGGTGTGCGTGATAGTTGGCGATGGCGCCTCGTGCGCGCCATCCGCAATCCGCTCGTCGTGCTGCTCGTCGTGCTGGCGACCGTTTCCCGCCTCTCGGGCGACAGCCGGTCCGCCACGGTCATCGGCGTGATGATCTTCCTCGGCGTGCTGCTGCGCTTCATCCAGGAGACGCACGCCAGCGCGGCCGCCGATACGCTGCGTTCGATGATCCGCGTCACCGCGACCGTCGTGCGCGACGGCGAGGAGCGCGAGATTCCACTTCGCGACGTCGTGCGGGGCGACGTGGTGAAGCTGGCCGCCGGCGACATGATCCCGGCCGACGTGCGACTCCTTTCGGCAAAGGATCTGTTCGTCAACCAGGCAGCGCTCACGGGTGAGTCCATGCCGGTCGAGAAGTCCGCGCTTCCCGACGCCACCCCGAACGCGTCGCCGTTCGACCTCCGCTGTCTCTGCTTCCTCGGCACGAGCGTGGAAAGCGGGGCGGCGAGCGCGGTGGTGCTGGCGACCGGACCTCGCACGACGTTCGGCGACGTGGCGCGGCGCGTCGCGCGCTCCGACGTGGTCACGAGCTTCGACCGGGGGGTGACGCACTTCACCTGGCTCATGATCGCGCTGATTGCCGTCATGGTCCCGCTCGTGTTCCTCATCAACGGCGTCACGAAGCACGATTGGCGGGAGGCGTTCTTCTTTGCCCTCGCCGTCGCCGTCGGACTGACCCCCGAGATGCTGCCGATGATCGTATCGGTGAGCCTCGGACGCGGCGCCGTGGCGATGTCGCGCCGCAAGGTGATCGTGAAGCGGCTGAATGCCATCCAGAACTTCGGGGCCATGGATGTCCTGTGCACCGACAAGACGGGCACGCTCACGATGGAGCGCGTCATCCTCGAGCAGCACTGTGACCTGTCCGGCGCCGACAGCGAGCAGGTGCTGCTGGACGCGTTTCTCATCAGCCACTTCCAGACCGGGCTCCACAACGTCCTCGATCGTGCGATCCTCGCGCATCGGGAGTCGCATCCCGAGCTCGACCCGGCCGGATGGACGAAGATCGACGAGATTCCGTTCGACTTCGCGCGTCGCATCATGTCCGTGGTCGTGGAGTCGCCGGCAGGAGGCCGGCGACTGCTCGCCAAGGGGGCGACGGACGAGATCATTCGCCGCTGCACTGCATTCGAGATCGGTGGCGCGAGCTATCCCATCGCACCGGCGATCGTCGACGCGCTGCGCGAGACGTACGAGGCACTGTCGAGCGACGGCTTCCGCGTGCTCGCCGTTGCGACCCGGGACGTGCCCGCGCGGCAGGCCTACTCGACGGACGACGAGGACGGGCTGACACTGCGTGGCTACGTGGCGTTTCTCGACCCTCCGAAGGAGACCGCCGGCGCCGCCCTCGCCGCCCTCGCCGCGGCCGGCATCAGCGTCAAGGTGCTGACCGGCGACAACGAGCTGGTGAGCCGCACCATCTGTCGCCACGTCGCGCTTCCCACCGCGCACACACTGCTGGGGCCGGACCTCGAGCGAATGTCCGACGAGGAGCTGGCGGGGTGCGTCGAGGAGACGACCCTCTTCGCGCGCCTCTCACCCGCGCACAAGGAGCGTATCGTGAATGTGCTCCGCGCGCACGGGCATACCGTCGGCTTTCTCGGTGACGGGATCAACGACGCACCCGCCCTGCGAGCCGCCGACGTCGGCATCTCCGTGGACTCGGCTGTGGACATCGCCCGCGAGTCCGCCGACATCATTCTCCTCGAGAAGAGCCTGCTCGTCCTGCACGAGGGCGCGATCGAGGGGAGGAAGGTCTTCTCCAACATCCTGAAGTACGTGCGCATGGGAGCCAGCTCCAACTTCGGCAACATGTTCAGCGTCCTTGGCGCCAGCGCCCTGCTCCCCTTCGTGCCGATGGCGCCCATCCAGGTGCTGACCACCAACCTGCTCTACGACTTCTCGCAGGTGCCCATTCCCACCGACGACGTCGATGCCGAGCAGGTCGAGCGTCCGCGTCCGTGGGCCATCCGCGACATCACGCGCTTCATCTTCTTCATCGGCCCCATCAGCTCGTTGTTCGACTACACGACCTTCGCCATGATGTGGTTCCTCTTCGGCGCGCGGACCGTCTCGCAGGCGGCGCTCTTCCAGACCGGCTGGTTCGTCGAGTCCCTCGTGACGCAGACTCTCATCATCCACGTGATTCGCACGAACCGGATTCCGTTCATCCAGAGCCGGGCAAGCTGGCCGGTGATGACGACGACCGTCGCCATCGTTGCCCTCGCCCTCTGGCTCCCGGCGTCCCCGTTGGCGCCCGCCCTCGGGTTCGTGGCCCTCCCTGCTCGCTACTGGCCGCTACTGGGCACGACGGTGCTGCTGTACATGCTCCTCACTCAGGCAGTGAAGATGGTGCTGCACCGGAGGCACTGGATCTAGGGCAACGATGCTTCGTCAGCGATCCACGAACTGTTCGTCCGCGTTGAACGCGTAACGCCGCGAAATCAGCCGGCCCTCGGCGATTGCCTTCACGAGGTCCATCGTCGTCACGATGCCGACGAGCTGATCGCCATCCATCACGATCACGCGGTGCACGTTCGCGGAGCGCATGAACTCGGCGGCGGCGCGGACA
>DASTGQ010000356.1:0-2689 GCA_035718985.1 Gemmatimonadaceae bacterium | reverse complement strand
CGCGCGTTATGCGGTCCACATGCTCGGCAACCGGGAGGACGCGGAGGAGGCCCTGCAGGACGCCTTCACCCGCGCATACCGGTCACTGGCACGGTGCGAGGAGCCCGAGCGGTTCGGCGCCTGGCTCTTCCGGATCCTGGTCAATCGGTGCAGGACGAGCGGGGCACGCCGTGTGCGACGTGGGAGAACGTTTGTCCACGACGAAGCGGCGCTGATGCGCGCGTCGCAGGAGCATCCGGCCGAACAGACGATGTGGCGGGAGGAGATCGAGCGGGCGCTTGGCGAGCTCAACGCGGACCAGCGAGAGGCATTCCTGCTCAAGTACGTCGAGGAACTGGGGTACGATGAGATGTCGGAGATCACCGGCGTTGGTGTCTCGGCATTGAAGATGAGAGTGATGCGCGCCTGCGATCGGCTGCGCACCCTGTTGCGGGAGGTTCATAGTGCCTGAGTGGGGTGGGGGGCGTACGACGCTCGAGATGATCGTGCAGGAGCTGCAGCATCCCGTCCGGCTCGACGAGAGCTTCGAGCGGCGCGTCATGGTGCGCGTCCGCCGGCTGCACGCCGAACGGCGCTCGCGTGGCTGGGTGGCCGTGGCGTCGCGCATCACGCATCGGCCCGGCTGGGCCGCGGCGCTTGCTGCCAGCGTCGTGGCCGTCGTCACGATCGGCCTCATCAAGAGCCGCCCGGATGCCGCGCCCGACCACGGCGTGGGTACGGCGCCTGTGCAATTCGTGCTCGTCGCGCCCAATGCGCACAGTGTTGCCGTGGTCGGTGACTTCAACAACTGGGGACTTAATGATTCCGCCCTCGTCGCCACCAACCACGAGGGTGTATGGAGCGTCACGGCGCCCGTGCCCGCGGGCGTGCACCGTTATGCCTTCGTCGTGAACGGCAAGCAGTGGGTCGCCGATCCCAGCGCGCCGCGCTCCACGGATGACGACTTCGGCATGCCCAGCAGCGCACTCGTCGTCGAGGACAGCGCCAGATGAACCGGACGGCTCGTGGATTCGCCACAGTGGCCCTCGCTGCCGCCGCCTTTGCGCCGGCTCACGCGCAGGATCCGCGTCTCGGCAATCGCCCTGATGCGCCTACACGGACTGCCATTCTCGCCATTCTCGACTCCGCGAAGGCGCAGGGTATCCCGCTGGAGCCGCTCGTCCAGAAGATGAATCAAGGGCTGGCAGCTGGTGCGGATGGCCCGCGCATCGTCGCCGCCGTACGCAACCTCAAGGCGGAGATGGCGACGGCGCACCGCGAACTGGGTACCGTCGCCACCGCTGACGAGATCCAGGCGGCGGCGTTCGCCGTGCATGCCGGCGTCCCCGCCGTGGAGCTCGGGAAGATCAAGAAACAGAGTGGCCTTCGCCGCTCCCTTACCCTGCCGTTCACCGTGCTCGCTGACATCGTGTCGCGAGGCGTGCCGGTGGAAGCCGGGGTGAACGCCATTCGCTCGCTGGTGGGCGCCGGCGCCAAGGACGCCGACATCAACAACTTCCAGCGCAACGTGAGCGGGGACATCGCCAAGGGCGCTCCGCCCGCCGCGGCCGCCGAGACTCGCGCCAAGGCGGTCCCGGCGGGCAAGCCCGAGTCCACCAGGCCGGATCAGGACGACTTCTAGGCTGGCGTGAACTCTCCCGCACGTCACGCGCGGCCGGTCGCGCTCCTCGTCGCCGCCGCGCTCTCCGCCTGCGCCACCACGACGCCGGCAGCCGCTCCGGCACCGGTCGCCAACGCCGCCTCGTCCTCGCCGCTCCCGCGCACGCGGGCGGAACGCACGGACTACCTGGAGACGTCGCACTACGCCGACGTCGTCGCCTTCCTCGATTCACTCAAGGCGCTGCGCGCGCCGCTGGCCTTCGGCTCCATCGGCAGGACGTTCGAGGGACGCGAGATCCCGTACGTCATCGCCTCGCGGCCGCTCGTCCACACCCCCGCCGAGGCGAAGGCCACCGGTCGCCCGATCGTATACGTGCAGGGCAACATCCACGCGGGCGAGGTGGAAGGGAAGGAAGCGCTGCTCGCGCTCCTTCGTGACCTCGCCTTCGCGCACGGCGCCAACGTGCTCGACTCCATCGTGCTGGTCGCCGTACCCATCTACAATGCGGACGGAAACGAGAAGTTCGGCCCGCAGGAGCGCCAGCGCACCGAGCAGAACGGGCCGGAGATGGTCGGCACCCGCGCGAACGCGCAGGGCCTCGACCTCAATCGCGACTACGTCAAGGCCGAAGCGCCGGAGACGCGGGCCTCGCTCGCCATGTTCGACGCGTGGGATCCCGACGTGTTCGTGGACCTCCACACCACGGACGGAAGCTTCCACGGCTACGCGCTCACCTACTCGCCCTCGCTCAACCCCGCCGCGCCACTCGGCGACTACACCCGCTCGCTGCTCGCCGAGTTGCGCAAGCGCGTCCGCGAGCGCGACGGCTACGAGACGTTCGACTACGGCAACTTCAACGATGGCGGCGGCCGCGAGGTGAGCACCGACTCGGTGCACGACGGCTGGTACACCTACGACCACCGGCCGCGCTTCGGCACCAACTATTATGGGCTGCGGAATCGGGTGGCCGTCCTCAGCGAGGCGTTCTCGCACGACCCGTTCGAGCGGCGCGTGAAGAGCACGTACGCCTTCGTGCGCGAGATCCTCTCGCTCGCGGCCGAGCGGTCCGGGCGCCTGGCCGCCTTGCGC
>DASTGQ010000355.1:0-2858 GCA_035718985.1 Gemmatimonadaceae bacterium | reverse complement strand
GATGCGCGCGAAGCGGCCGTTGCGGATGCCGACATCGGCGCGTATCCACGGATTGCCCGCGCCATCCAGCACGCGCCCGTTGCGGATCACCAGGTCATAGGTGGAATCGTCCGACGTGGTCGTGGCAGGCGCGAGGGCGGTGGCGACCGCTGACGACACTGACGCTGGCGCGGCGGGGGACGCGCTCGGCAGTGTGCTCGACGACGCGCACGCCGACGTTCCGAGCAGCGCAGCGAGCATCACGATGGCCGAGGTAGCGACGCCGCGCGCGAGCCGCGCCGACGCGCGCGCCGTGGCGCGCCGCCACAGCAGGTAGGCGGGCACCCCGCTCAGCACCACGGCGAGTCCCACCATCGCGCGACCCGTCTGGCTGAACAGCGTATTCAGCACCACCGCCGCCGATGCGATCACGAACAGCAGCGGCGTCAGCGGATAGCCCGGCACGCGGAAGGGGCGCACCATCTCCGGCGCGCGGCGCCGATAGACGAAGATGCTCATCGCGCCGAGCCCGTAGAAGATCCATCCCGCGAACACGACGTAGGTGAGCAGCTGCTCGAACGTGCCCGACGCCGCGAGCAGCGCGGCCCACGCCGAACCGGCGATGATGGCGAACGCCGGCGTGCGGAAGCGCGGATGCACTTCGGCGAGCTTCTGGAAGAAGACGCCGTCGCGTGCCATGGAGAAGAAGAGTCTCGGCGCCGTGAGCGTGATGCCGTTCGCCGCACTGAACATCGAGACGAGGATCACGGCCGCGATGAGCTTGCCCGCTGCCGGACCGAACAGCGCCGATACCGAGTCCGCCGCCACACGCTGGCTTCCCTGGACGCCCGCCGGCCCGAGCGCCGCGACGTACGCCACGTTCGCCAGCAGGTAGATCCCGATCAGCACGGCCGTGCCGATGAGCAGCGCGCGCGGGAAGGTGCGCTGCGGATCCCGCGCCTCGCCGGCGGAGAACGTGACGTATTGCCACCCTTCGTACGCCCAGAGTACGCCGAGCATGGCCAGCCCCACTCCCGAAAGCACTCCACCATTCAGCGACGACGGCCAGACGTGCAGCTCGCCGGAATAACCGTGTCCCTTCGCCAGCAGCGCGACGCTCATGACGAGGATGGCGATGGTCTTGAGGCCGGTGCTCCAGTTCTGCACGTTCGCGCCCTCCCGTGCGCCGCGGATGTTCACCGCGGCGATCACCACGATGAGCAGGACGGCGATCACTTTCGCCGCGATGGGCGAGAGCGTCACGAACTGACCGAGGTAGCCGGTGAACGCCACGGCGAGCGTTGCGACGGAGCCCGTGCTGAACACGAAGAACGCCGTCCAGCCGTACAGAAACGCCGGCAGCGTGCCGAAGGCGTCGCGGATGTAGACGTACAACCCGCCCGCATCCGGGTTGGCCGCCCCGAGCTCACCGTACGTGAGCGCGCCGAGCAGCGACAGCACGCCGGCCACGAACCAGACGAGGAGCGCCGTGCCGAGCGCACCTCCCGTCTGCGTGAGCACGGTGGCGGGCACGATGAAGATGCCCGACCCGATCACCGTGCCGATCACGATGAGCACCAGGTCCGTGAAGCCGAGCGTCCTGCTGAGCGTGTGCGTGTCGGGAGCGGAGCGCTGGTCCATGTGCGCCTCGAGAACGGAGGGGGGTGAGGGCGTGCGGAGCTGGAGTCCGGGAACGGCAGTTACGACAGCGTGGCCGACTCGCCGCGCGCCAGCGCGGCTGAGGCCACGCGCGCGGCTTCGGCGAGTACGGCGGCGCCGACGTAGAGGCTGTCCTCTGCCGCGTGGAATTGCGGCGTATGAGCGGCAATCACCGGCTCGTCGGGAAGCCGCGCGCCAATGCGCATGAAGCATCCTGGAAGGCGCTCCATGTAGTACGCGAAGTCCTCACCGGCCATGTTGGTGATGCCCAGCGGGACCAGGGCCTGCTCGCCAAGGAGGGACGTCACCGCCTCGCGCGCCCACGCTACCGGTCGCTCGGGGTTGACGATGGGTGGAGGACCGAGGGTGAGCTTCACGCTGGCCGTGATGCCGTTCGCTGCGGCAATCCCCTGGGCGAGCTGTCGCAGCGCACTGCCGAGCAGCTCGCGCGTGGTGGCGTCCACGGCGCGCAGGGTGCCGCCAATGGTTGCCTGCTCGGGAATCACGTTCAGTGCGCGGCCCGCCTGCACGGTGGCCACGGTCACCACGGCCGGCGTAGCCGGGTTCACGCGTCGCGAGACGATGGTCTGGAGCGCCATGATGATCTCCGCCGCGCATACCACGGGGTCTGCCGACTCGTGCGGACGTGCCCCGTGCGCGCCGTGCCCGGTGAGCACGATCTCGAACGTGTCCGCCGCCGCCGCGAGCGATCCGGTCTGCGCCACCACCTGTCCGACGGTGAAGCGACGGTCCACATGCCCGCCGAAGATGGCCGCCACGTCGTCCAGCACACCGCTCGCCAACACGGCAGCCGCGCCTTCTCCCGTCTCCTCGGCGGGCTGCAGCACGACGAGCACGTCACCCGTGGCCGGACGCTCGGCAAGCAGCCGAGCCGCACCGACGGCCCACGCCGCGTGGACGTCGTGTCCGCACGCGTGCATCACCCCGTCGTTCACCGACGCGAACGGAAGCCCGGTGGCTTCCTGAATCGGGAGCGCATCGATGTCGCCACGCACGGCGACCAGGGGCGCGCCCTTGCTTCGCCCACGCACTCGGGCCACGACACCAGTGCCGGCCACGCGCTGCACGCTCACCGGCCCGAGTGCGTTCAGCTCGCGCTCCAGCAGCGCGGCCGAACGCGTCTCCCTGAATGCCAACTCGGGATGCTGGTGCAGGTCGCGGCGCAGCGCCGCGAGGCCCGTCCGAATGCCGGCCGGGCA
>DASTGQ010000354.1:0-2667 GCA_035718985.1 Gemmatimonadaceae bacterium | reverse complement strand
ACCGGCTCGCCCTCGCCGAGTCGGCGCTCACCTTCGTTCTCGTGGGCGGCACGGAGATGGTCGTGCTGGCGTGGCTCTACGAGATCTCCCTCTTCGAGGCAGCACTGCCGGCCGCTGCGCTCGCGGGAATCGCTACCGCGTCATCGTCAGCCGGCGTCGAGCTCGCCGCGCGTCGGCTCAACGAACGCGGCGTCGAGGTCACGCAGCTCGGCGTCTCCGTGCTCGTGAACGCCATCGTCGCCGTCGTGTCGTTCGGGCTCCTCGCCAGCGTCTGGCACCGACCGGTGATGGTGAACGACCGGCCGCTCACCGCCACCGAGTGGATGACCATCACGCTCGGGATGGGCGTGATCGGTGGCATACTCTTCCATCTCTTCGTCGGCGACGAGCGCCACAGCGATCGCATCTTCGTCTCGCTCGCCGGCGGCGTGATCCTCGTCAGCGGCGCGGCGGCGTTCGCCGGCCTGTCACCGCTCCTCGCCGCGCTCGTCTTCGGCGCCATCCTCGTCAACACGTCACGCAACCGCGCCGAGCTCGCCGCGTCCATCGCGCACGTGGAGCGGCCACTCTATTTCGTCCTGCTCGTCTTCGCCGGCGCGGCGTGGCAGCCGAGCACCTCGGCGTGGGTGCTGCCGGTGATCCTCTTCCTCGTCGTGCGCGCCGTAGCCAAGGTCGGCGGTGCGCGGCTCGTCACGCGCATGAATGGCATGATTCCCGTGCTCGGGCCCGACTGGGGCCGTGGCCTCCTCGGCCAGGGTGGACTCGCACTCGCCATCGCGCTGAACTACGTCTATCAGGACGGTGGCACGCTGCCGTACTTCGTCTTCACCGCGTCCATCGCCTCGGTGCTGCTCACCGACCTCATGTCGGCGCGACTGGTGGAGTCCGTGGTTGCACCGCTCGTGGCGCGGCGTCGCGCGCTGCTGCGACCGGCCGAGGGGCTGTCCGTGGACGGAGAGCGCTGAGGCGTGCGGCGCGTCATCATCCTCGCCCTCCTGCTGGGCGGCATGCGGCTCGTGCTGCCGCTCGGCACCGGCAGCGGCAGCGGGCACTCCCTCCTCACCTTCGGCTTCCTCATTCTCGCCGCATACACGACCGGCGAGCTGGCCACCGCGGCGCGGCTGCCTCGCATCGTCGGCTACCTCGTGGCCGGCGTGGTGTTCGGGCCGTCCGCGCTCGACATCGTGACTGTCGAATCCGCGCGGGAGCTCGCGCCGGTGAGCTCGCTCGCCATCGCGCTCATTGCGTTCCTTGCCGGAGCGGAGCTGCGGTGGAGCGAGCTGCGCGAGCGCGGCCGCGCCATCGGAACGATCCTCACGAGCGAGCTGGCGATCACCTTCGTCGCGCTCGCGGGGCTGCTCGTCGGCCTGCGTGACCACGTCCCTTTCCTCCAGTCCACGCCGACGCCGACGGTGATCGGCTTCAGTCTCCTCTTCGCGTCCATTGCCGTCGTGCACTCGCCGGCGGTGACGATGGCGCTCCTGACCGAGACAGGCGCGCGCGGCCCCGTGGCGCGCACCACGCTGGGCGTGGTGCTCGTGTCGGATGTCGTGGTGATCGTGCTGTTCAGCGCCGTGCTGGCCATCGCGCGCGCGCTGGTGCCGCCCAGCGCGGGCGACGTCGCCGCGATCTCGCTCGGCAGCGTGGTGTGGGAGCTGGTCGGTGCCGTCGTGGTGGGTTCGGCCCTCGGCGCCGCGGTAGCGCTCTACCTGCGATTCGTGAAGCGCGAGCTGATGCTGTTCGCCGTGCTCGTGACCTTCTTCGGCTCCGAGATCGCGCGCCTCGCGCACGTGGAGACCCTGCTCACGCTGCTCACGGCGGGCTTCGTCATGGAGAACATCTCGCGCGATGGCGACGGCGACGCCCTGCGCCACGCCATGGAGCGCTCGGGGGCGCCCGTGTTCGTCGTCTTCTTCGCGCTGGCTGGCGCGGCGATGGCGGTGAAGGAGGTGGTCGCGATCTGGCCGCTCGTCATCCCGATCGTGCTCGTGCGCGCCGCCGGCATCTGGACCGGCTCGCGCGTCGGCGCCCGATGGGCTCGCGTCCCCTCGAAGACCGGCAACCTCGTCTGGATGGGCCTCATCTCACAGGCCGGTGTCGCGATCGGGCTCGCCACCGTGATCGCCGAGGTGTATCCCACCCGCGGCGCGCCGATCAGGACGCTCTTTCTCGCGACGCTCGCCGTGAACCAGATCGTGGGACCAATCCTGTTCAGGATGGCGCTCGCGCGCGGCGGTGAGCTCGGTGAAGGAGAGGCCGAAGTGAACACCAGCTCGCCAGCGACCTCCCACGCCTGACGGTCGTCGACGCGGATCGCCCTGGTCCGCTTGACACGCGCGCCACCTCGCCGCAGCTTGCGCGTAGAACTGCAGCGAGCTTCACGCTCGCCTCGTTCGTCCCCGCCACGCTCCTCGAGAACCTTGGCAACCTGCTCTCCCACCGGAGATCTGGCCAGGCGCGCACGCACGACGACGAACCTGAATACGCGCCCGCCAGACCAACGTCCGGCGGGCGCTTTTGCACGCACCCCCCACCGCGGACAGTCGAACGCCCGCCCCAGCGCGGGAACAACCGAGCCTCGATCGAGCCCGCATCCGATCGTCCCATCTCCCGCCGAGGAACCGCATGACCGCTCCGTCCGTGATGGTCCACCCGCTCGACCAGATC
>DASTGQ010000353.1:0-3622 GCA_035718985.1 Gemmatimonadaceae bacterium | reverse complement strand
GCCGCGCGAGGTTCTCGGCGCCCTGGAGTGCTGTGGGTGCCCCGCCGGAGGTGAGCACGCGATTCACCTCGAGCTCGAGCAGCGCGTCGAGCGCGGCGTCCTGGTCGCGCGTGAAGTCGAACGCGCGATGGAAGGTCACCTCCATCGGGCGCGCTGCGTCCATGATGCAGCGCATCGCGGCCACGTCCACGTCGCCGTCGGTGGTGAGCGCGCCGGCGACGATGCCGTCCACGTGCAGCGAGCGCGCGATGCGGATGTCGCGCTCCATCACGTCCAGCTCGTCCGACGTGTAGAGGAAGTCGCCGGTGCGGGGACGGATGATCACGAACAGCGGGACGGAGATCTGGTCCCACACCGCCTCGATGAGGCCGTGGCTGGGCGTGACGCCGCCCTGGAGCAGCTCGCCGCACAGCTCGATGCGATCAGCGCCACCCCACTCCGCCTCCATCGCCGCGTCGATCGCGTCGACGCAGGCTTCGACGAGCACCCGTCGTCGCGCGCTCACCCGCCCTGCTTCGGTGGCGTCCAGTCGCCTCGCGCCACCGCGGGGACGAACTTGTCGAGACCGCGCGGCGGGAAGTCCAGCGTGCGTCCTTCCTCCGCGCTCTTGTACGCCGTCATCAGCACCTGCACCACCTCGAGCCCGTCGTCGAACGTGAGGCGCGGCGTCTCCTTGCCGAGGAAGCAACGCACGAAGTGGCGGTCCTCGGCTTCGTAGCCGTAGGCCACCGCCTCGTTCGCCACCACGGGCATCTGTCCCATCTCGGCGTTCTGCTTCTCCACGAGATCCTCGCCGGCGCGCCCCTTCACCTCGCGGCTGAAGAAGAGCTTGAGTCCGGCGTCGAGGGTGTTCCAGGTCATCGAGTACTCAGGGCCGAGCAGCTCGGCGGAGAGGCGGAGGCCGGCGCCGACGAAGCTCCACGACGTGCTCGCCTCACCGAGGACGGTGTAGCCGTCGTCGGTGCGGAACTCGATCGTCGTGCTGGCGAAGTCCTCGCTCGGATGCTTCGTGTAGTCCACGTCGCGGCCCTGCAGTTTCTGGAGCTTCTTCGCGTACGCCGGCCGAGTCCACTTGAGCGACGCGATGTGACCTGTGACACGTGCTGGCGTCACGGAGGCAAGTGGCGCGCCGGGCCTGGTGAGCAGGTGCCGGACGACGAGCGCCGAGTGGCACATCATGTCGTTGAGCACGCCGCCGCCCTGCAGCGCGCCCTGCCAGAACCACGGCATGTGCGGCCCGCTGTGCTCTTCGGCCGCGCGTGCGAGGTACGGGCGGCCGGTGGTGGCGGCACCGCGCGCCCAGATGAGGTTGCGTCCTGCTTCCACCTGCGGCGCGAACACCTGGTTCTCGAGGTAGCCGTGCATCAGCCCCGCCTTCTTCACGAGGCGCACGACTTCCTTTGCCTCGGCCACGTTGCGCGCGAGGGGCTTCTCGCAGGCGATGCCTTTCAGCGTGCCGCGTCCGCGCTCGAGCGCGTCCACGATCTCCTGCACGTTCTCGATGCGCGCCTGGTTGGGGCCGGTGAGCCAGATCGCGTCGATCGCCGGATCGGCGACCATGTCACCGATGGACTTGTATGCCTTCGCCGCACCGACGTCCATCTCGTTCGCGTAGCGCGCCGCGGCGGCGGCGTTCTTCGCGTTCGGGCTCCAGACGCCGAGCACGTCGGCGTCGCGGACGCCCTGCCAGCCGAGCATGTGGAACTTCGCGTTGAACCCGCTGCCGATGAAGCCGACGCCGAGCTTGCCATCCTTCATGAATTGCGTCTCCGGGCGAGGCTCGCGTCGTACTCCTCGTAGCTCACGCCGAGCTTCTGCGTGGCGGCGGGGGGACAGCCGTTCCAGTTCGGGTTGAACACGTTCCCCATGTAGCGCAGGTCCTGCCAGCCCATCTGGCTGGAGAAGAACGCGGCGCCGATGGAGGAGCGGAAGCGGTTGAAGAAGGCGACGCCGGCGGCGAGCTCGGGCTTCGCCTTTTTCGGATACGCGATGTCGTCGAGCACCGCCTTGCGCTGCGCGTCGGTGGCGCTGACGAAATCCCTGTGGAACCGCGAGCGCATCTCGTTGTCCAGCCAGGCGAGGCCGCCGCGCATCTGCACGCGCGAGCCCTCGCCCGTCTCCTTGTCCATGAGCATGAAGTCCACGAACTCCGGCGCCTTGGCGTCGGTGGCGCTCCCTGAGCGCTCGTCCTTCGGGATCACGATGTCGGCGAGGAGGCGCACGGTGCGCCACTCGTGCGGGGTGAAGAACTTCGGCGTGTACGGCGCCTGGTCCACCTCCTCCTGGAGCCGCGCGACGAAGCGCGTGGCGCGCTGCACGCTCGGCGCGCTCCAGTCGAGAGCACCGACGACGGGTACGGCGCCGAGGAGCTTGAGGGCGTCACGGCGGGAGACGTCGCTCATAGTGCCCCCTGCTTGCGCTGCTGGGTGATGTAGTCGGCGGTGCGCCACGCGAGGGCGAGGATGGTCCAGGTGGGGTTCTTGTCCGCCTGGCTGACGAACGGACCGCCGTCGGCGACGAAGAGATTTTTGCAATCGTGCGCCTGGCAGTTGGCGTTCAGCACCGAGGTGCTGGCGTCCGCGCCCATCTGCACGCAGCCGAGCTCGTGGATGATGGAGCCGCCGCTGGAGATGCCGTAGTTCTGTTCCTTGCCGGGCATCGGCGAGAACACCTCGCCCCCCATCTCGGCGATGAGCGCGCGGAAGGTCTCCTGCATGTGCTTCACCTGGTTGTACTCGTGGTCGGTCCACTGCCAGTGGAAGCGCACGACGGGGATGCCCCACTGGTCCACGACGGTGGGGTCGAGGTCCATGTACGACTGCGCGTTGGGGATCATCTCGCCGCGGCCGCTGAAACCTATGGTGGCACCATAGTACTTGCGGTAGTCGTCCTTGAGCGACTGGCCGTAGCCGCCACCGCCGGGATAGTTCTGGATGCCGCCCATGAAGCCGTAGCCCGGCGCGCCGAGTCCGCCCCACACCTCGATGTGGTAGCCGCGCGGGAAGTCGAGCTTCCTGTTGTCGAGCCACCACGGCATGTAGACGTGCATGCCGCCCACGCCATCCTCGTTGTGCGGCACGTGGTCGGTCATCGCCGGAATGAACCCGGCGACGTCGGTACCGGTGGTGTCGGTGAGGCCCTTGCCGACGTTCCCGCTGGAGTTGGCGAGGCCATGCGGGAACCGTGACGACGTGCTGTTGAGCAGCAGTCGCGCCGACTCGCACGCGCTCGCGGCGAGCACGACGATCTTCGCCCTGACGTGACGGTCGGCGCCGGTCTTCTTGTCGATGTACGACACGCCGGTGGCGAGGCCGTCCTTGCCGACGGTGACCTCGCGCGCCATCGCGTTGGTGACGAGCGTCAGCTTCCCCGTCGCCAGCGCCGGCGCGATGAGGACGTCGGGGCTGGAGAAGTTCGCCTTCACCGAGCAGCCGCGATTGCACTGGCCGCAGTAGTGGCACGCCTGCCGGCCGTGAATGGGCTTCGTGATGATCGACAGCCGCGACGGGATGCACAGCACGCCGAGCTTGTCGCTCGCCTTCTTCACCAGCAGCTCGTAGCAGCGCGGCTTCGGCGGCGGCTGGAAGTTGCCGTCGGGATGGTTGCGGAGCCCTTCATGGCT
>DASTGQ010000352.1:0-13008 GCA_035718985.1 Gemmatimonadaceae bacterium | reverse complement strand
CTTCGTCGCGCGGGTAGCGATCGAGATCGGAGCGTTCGTTGAACTGCGTGGGATTCACGAACAGCGACACGACGACGAGCCCGCAGCGCTCGCGCGCGCGGCGCATGAGGCTCAAATGGCCCTCGTGAAATGCGCCCATGGTGGGCACGAGGCCCACTCGATCACCACGAGCGCGCGCCGCAGCGACTGCCTCACGCAGCGTGCTCACGGTGCGAAGAATCTTCATGCTCGCCCCTGCGAGGCGAGGGCGCGAGTCCCGTCCGCGAGCGCGTCCCATAACCGGACGAGATCGGGCGCGCGCTCGGCTACCGCGGCCCGCTGCCGAGCGGCCGTCTCCTCGTCGCCTCGCGCGATGGGACCGGTGAGCGCGGCCGATGCGCCCAGGGTCACCCAGTTCTCGACGCTCGCCCGCACGAGTGGCGCGAGCGCGGCTCGCTCCACCCCCACCTGTGCCGCCAGACGCTCTGCCATCCCCTCGAGCGTGACGAGGAAGTTGGACGCGGCGGAAGCCGCGGCGTGGTAGAGCGCACGGTCCGCTGCCGCGATGGTGCGCGGTGTCATGTCCAGCGCCCGCGCGAGCGCACGAGCGATCTCCAGCGCGTGCTCCGTATTCCCTTCCACGGCGCACGTCGCACCGCTGAAGCTGGTGCCCGCTCCCACGACGCTCAGCAGTGGATGCAGGCCAAAGCGCTCGTGCGGGGCAAGGAGGTCGAGCGACGTGGAGGCACTCACGTGCCCCACCACCGGCCCGCGCGTGATCCGCTGCGCCGCATTGGCGATCTCGCGGTCAGGCACGCACAACAACACGACCGCCGCGCCCTCCCCCGTGGCACCACGACCCAGTGGCCCGGCCACGCGCGCTCCCGCGCGGTGCAGCGCGAGGGCAAGCGCCTGGCCCATCCGGCCGCGCCCGACGATGGCGATCGGTCCGATCGCTGATTCGGAGTCTGACACCCGACAAAGATAGGCGCGAGACCGCCGCTCCGGAAAACGACACGAGGTACCGGGCACGCTACCGGTACCTCGTACCAGCTACCAGATGTCCTTCACCGTTCTGCCATGAGCCCTGCCTCTGACTCGGCCTCGTGCACCACCCGCTGCGCCGCCTCCGGCGGCATCTCCTCGTAGCCGCGGAACTGGCGACGGAACACGGCACGTCCGTGCGTCATGGACTGCAGCGCGCTGGCGTAGAGATGGAGCTCGGATTGCGGGACCACGGCGCGGACGCGGGTTCCCACGGTGTCAGCAGCCGAGTCGGTGCCGAGGATCTGTCCCCGGCGCGACGAGAGGTCGCCCAGCACGTCGCCAAGCGATTCCTCCGGGGTGATGATCTCGAGCTCGTCGAGCGGCTCGAGAAGCACCGGCTTGCACTTGGGGGCGATGTTCCTGAACGCCTGGATGCCCGCCATCTTGAACGACATCTCGTTCGAGTCCACGGTGTGGAAGGAGCCGTCGAACAGCTCCACCTCGATGTCCACGAGCGGGAACCCGGCGATCACGCCGCGCTCCGCCGCCTCATGGATGCCCTTCTCCACCGCCGGGATGAACTTGCTCGGGATCGCGCCACCCACGATGTGGTCCTCGAAGCGGATTCCCTCGCCGCGCTGCGCCGGACCGATGCGCACCCAGCAGTCGCCGAACTGCCCGCGTCCGCCCGACTGCTTCTTGTGGCGGCCCTGCCCCTCGGCACGGGCGCGGATCGTCTCGCGATAGGCGATGCGCGGCTTCCGGAGCTCTGCCGTCACGCCGAACTTCCGCTTGAGCTTCGCCAGCGCCACGTCGAGATGCCGTTCACCCAGCCCCGAGACCAGCGTCTCGTGCGTCTCCGCGTTGTAGCGGGTGTGGAAGGACGGATCCTCCTCGTGCAGCCGGTGCAGCCCCGCCTGGAGCTTCTCCTCGTCCGCACGGTTTGCCGGGTGGATCGCCATCTCCACCAGCGGATCCGGAAAGTCGATCGTGGGGAGGCGTACCGGGTGGGCGCGCGTGGACAGCGTGTCGTTGGTGTGCGTGTCCCGCAGCTTGGCCACGCAGCCGATGTCGCCGGCGTGCAGTGTCGGCACTTCGATGCGCTCGCGCCCCTGCAGCACCGAAAGGTGGTTCAGCTTCTCGGCGCTGTCCCGCGTCACGTTGTAGAGGTCGTCCCCGTTGCGCGCCGCGCCGGAGAGGATGCGGAAGACGCTGACGTCGCCCACGTGCGGCTCGCTCTGCGTCTTGAACACGAGCGCGGCGAACGGCGCGTCGTCTCGCGCGTGGATCTCCACCGTCTGGCTTCCCTCGGCGCCGGTGAAGGCATGCAGCTCCTCCATCTCGTAGGCGTTGGGCATCAGCTCGACGATCGTGGAGAGGACCGCACGCGTGCCGTAGTTCAGCGTGGAGGAGACGCAGAAGAGCGGGAAGAGCTCACCGCGCTTCATCGCTTCCTTCATCGCTGCCACCGCCTCGTCGCGCGAGATCTCGCCCCCCTCCAGGTAGCGCTCGAGCAGCGTGTCGTCGGTGGCGGCAATCGTCTCGATCAGGTCGGCGCGATAGCGCTCGTACTGGGGGCGCACCTCGTCGGGGACGTCGGTCTCCTGGTATTCGCCGGTACGCGCACCGCGCGCATATACGTGGGCGCGGCTGTCGAACAGGTTGACGATGCCGTGGAAGTCCGGGCCCTGCCCGACGGGCACCTCGATCGGGATGACCCGCGAGGTGAGCTTCGACTTGATCTGCTGGTAGAGCGCATCGAAGTCGGCGTGCTCCTTGTCCATCATCGTGACGACGAAGAGCACCGGGTCCTTGCGCCGGACCGCCTCGGCGAACATGCGCTCGGTGCCGACCTCCACGCCCGCGGTGGCGCTCACCACGCAGAGGGCGCCGTCGGCGGCAGCGAGGCCGGCGATCGCGTCACCCTGGAAGTCGAGGAAGCCAGGCGTGTCCAGCAGGTTGATCTTGGTGTCCATCCACTCGGCGTGCGCACAACCGAGGCTGATGGTGTAACCGCGCTCTATCTCCTCTGGCGCGGTGTCGGTGAGGGCAGTGCCGTCAGCAGTACTGCCGTGACGCTTACTGGAGCCGGACACGAAGGCGAGCGCATCGACCAGACTGGTCTTGCCGCTCGCCCCGTGTCCGACCACCGCGATGTTGCGGATCTCCGATCCCCGGTACTCTCGCATGCGCGTACCTCGCTCGTGCCACGGAGGTTGACGATGCAGGGGGCGCCGCCGGCCCGCTCGCGACGCGGTCGTCGGGGGCATGGCGAAGGCGGGGGGAGAGCCGGGGGTCCCCGCGACGGATTGCGCCTAACAGATGCCGCCGGCGAGGAGGGGTGTCAAGCAGGGTGAACTACTCAGCCTTGTAGGGACTCTTCCGCCCAGTCCAGCTCCGGGCAACCCCGTTCTCCGTCATCCGTCGTGAGGGGGCAGTAACGAGTCCGGGCGGCAGAGCAGAGCGTCGAAACGCTGTTGCCGTGCCGCCCGGACTGGCCCCTCGCTGACCGACTTCGCAGTACGGATCACGGGGTAGCCCGACCTCAGATCAGGCGACCCGACCTCAATCCCCTTCGTAATCGAAAGCCAGAGCATCCGCCTCGCGCAGCCGGTCGAGGAGCGACTCGAGCGGGGCGAGGATCGGCGCGGCGATGCCGACCACGGGGCCAATCGAGATCGTGATGGCGCGCCGGGCTCCGTCGGGCCAATCGGGCATCGCCAGTCCCGCCGCGAGTCGACGGATCAACTGGCCACACTCGCCCAGGAGCTGGGTGGCCGTCGTCTGGAGGATCTCGAACGGGATCTCGAGGTCGCGCGTCACCAGCTCGCCCGTACAGGCGTCACGCCATGCCGCGTCGCCGATGGCGCCGTGCTCCGTAGTGACGCCGAGGTGGCGGATCGCGCCGGCGTTGTCGTGCCCATCACCACGACGGCGTGATTCCACCGCGGCGGCAAGGCCCAGTGCAAGCGACTCGGCGTCTGGTGCACCGTAGAATGTCACGATGTCCCGCGCCGGACGCTCGGTGGCGACCGGGGAGGGAACGGAGTTCACGTGCGCGAGGACCGGTGAATGCTCCCGAGTGTCCTCGAGCATCACGAGTATATCCATGTTCCCTCCACAGAAAGATGCTGCACGACAACGCGTCCAACAGGACCGTACTACCCCGCGACCTGCAGCCTGCTCCCTGCATGCGCGACAGGGGCAAGGCGTATACCAACTGCGAGTGCGATTCCCAATGTGACGTAGAGTGCGCGCAGCTCTCCCAGGGAGAGGAGGGCGGCGAGCCCACCCGACGTGCGGGCGGCGACGTACGTGTGGCAGAGATATCCCGCTATTGCCACGCCGGCCGACGACAGGATGACATACGCGGTGCGACGTGATGGAGTTACAGATGCAGCCACGAATCCCGCCATCACGCTCAATACAAGAACCACGAGACACCCCAGCGGCGTCACATCGAACTGAAAATTCCAGACGCCGTCCGCCCGGCCATCGATCACCACCGACGCCGCGGCATTCAACGGTCGCCACGGGGTGCCCGATCGCCGCCCGATCCCCACGAGGAGCCCCGTCACCGCCGCGAAGCTGACCAGCGCCGCGCAGAGCGTGCGCGCGGGAAGCGTGGACGAGGCAGCGCGATCCGCGTCAGCGCGTGGCGAATCCGAGGGGGCGTCGGTCATTCGTCAGCTATACGCCGGGCCACCCGAGCCGGAAGTAGGTCCCGAACACGAACGCGCCCGCCGATCGGCGGGCGCGTTCGTGAATCGGATGCATCGATCGTGACTCAGAAACCGGTTCCCGCGCTGTCCGCGCAGCCACCGAGTGCGTCCTGGCAATCGCGACCCGCCGAGGCGGTATAGCCGCTGAAGTGCTTGATGCGGCGAACCGAGATGCCGAGGCGGGTATCGACGTACGTGCGCAGCGTCGGATCGCTCACGGCGTCGTCCACCGTGGTGCCGCCGATGCTCAGCGCATAGAGGATGTTGAACCGCGACAGGTCACCCTGCGCGCCACGCGCTTCCGGCGTGTACATGTACATCCACACCCAGCGCGACGGATCGGCCGAGGGGGCGAAGCGGAGCTCGGGGCTGAAATCCACCCAGGTGCGACCGCTCTCGGTGCGCACGACGGCGTGAATCCGGATCGGCTTCCCGATCGTCTTGCACGCCGCATCCCAGTCACCGTAGGTGCTCAGCGCTGGATCACAGATGCTCTGCCTCGGAAACACCACGGCGTGGTTGCCAACGAGGAACACGCCGCCCTGCGGCCCAACCGTGAAGTCCGCGGTGGTATTCACCGGCGACGTGCCGGTCAGGCTGAGCGACGGACGGCCGGCGGGCGCCATCATCATGGTGGTCGGCGCGCTGGCAGTGCTCGCGCTCTGCTGCGCCGTGGGGGCGACGAATGTGTTGTCGGAGCAGCCCACAAGCGCGGCGAGAACCGCAACGTTGGCCACGACAACCCAGTACTTGCGCTGACGCATAGGATACCCCGCGAGACGCGGATGGGCGCTCGGGTAGCTCACCCTGTAGACCGACGGTGTGCTGCCGGAGCGATACTGATTCAGGTTCGATGCTGCACGTAGCGGGCGTCGTCGCCCACCCCGTTCCTTCACGTGGATCCAGTCTACCGAACTCGGCTAGTTCGGTCAATAGTGGATTTACTGTCAAACAACAATACAGTGAAGCGGTCCCGGATCCTGGGATTGGCCAATACCTCCGGACGGCTGGCGTACCGAGTGAGCGCTTCGGTCACGAGGTCCGGCGCGTGGACGCGCATCTCGTCCCCGAACTCCGCCGTAAGCCACGCAGCCCCATAGACATCGCTCGGGTGGGCCAGCGCCAGCGCGTCCCGCAGCCGGGCCACGGCCTCGGCCGACCGACCCTCGAGGAGGTCGAACCGGAGCGCCAGCGCCTCACCCAGCTCGCGCCCCTGGAACCAGTCGGTACGACTCGCCAGGAACGGCCCCACCAGGGTTGCCGCATGCCGAGCCGAATCCAGCGCTCCGTTGGCCAGCTCGCAGAGCCCAAACCCCGCCCGCGCCCCATATTCGACCTCCGCCTGCCCGATCCGCTGCGCGAGCGCCATCACGAGCTCATAGGTCTCTCCTGCCTCGCGGATGCGACCCCGGTCGCGCTCCAGGTGCGCCAGGTTGTAGGTGGCGTACAGCTGCAATTCGCTGTTCTGCACCGTGGCGCACAACTGCAGCGCCTCGCCCAGGTACTCGGTCGCCGCCTCGTAGTCTCCCACCCGCGCCGCGAGCACGCCGGAATTGAGCGCCGCGCGGCCCCAGAACTCCGTCAGCCCCGCCGTGCGCGCCTCGTCGACCGCCGTGCGCAGCACGCTGCGCGCTTCGTCCCAGTTGTTCTCGATCAGCTCGAGAATGCCGAGGTTGTTGAGCCGTCCCACGCGGCGCACGACGTCGCCGATGTCGGTGGCCAGCACGAGCGAGCGATTGAACAGCCCGCGCGCCTGTGCGGCGTCTTCCAGCTGGACGGTGATCGCCAGCCGGTTGCACGAGTCGCAGAGGAGCGCCGGATCACCCACGCGCTCGGCGATCTGCACGCACTCCTCAGCCACACGCTTGGCCGCCACGGGGTCCCCGAGCCGCCAGTGGGTCTGCGAGATGAGCAGGAGGATGGCGGCGCGCTCCGGATCGGCGTTCACCTCGCGCGCCTCCTGCTCGAGTGCCGTCAGTCCGGCGAGCGCATCCTGCGCCGATTGTCCCCTCGCCATGCGCACGAGCATCCGCGTGCGCTTCACTCGCAGGGCGCGCAGGCGATCGCCCTGCTCCTCGTACCAGGCGAGGGCGAGCTCGCAAAGCGCCTCGGCCTCCTCGTAGCGGCCAGCCACTTCCGCCAGCGAGGCCATACGTACCCGCACGTCGGCCAGCGCTTCCGGAGAGGGCGCATTGCGCTCCGCCGACGCCAGGAGCTCGGCGGCTGCACCCGTCTCGTAAAGGGCGAGTGCGGCGTCGGCGGCGAGGAGCGCGTATTCGTGCGCTTCGAGGCCCGCGCCGGCGGCCTCGTAGTGCGCGGCAATCTCCGTGGGAGAGACGCCGCGCCGCGCCACCAGCACGCGCGCCGCCTGGAGGTGAAGTGCCCTGCGACGCGGGGCATCGAGCAGCCGGCGCGCTGCGCGGGCGACCTCTTCGTGCGCGAACGCCATGGTCCCGCGAACCCGCTCGAAGGTGGGCACCAGCAGGTCGGCGGCGGCGAGGGTCGCGAGTCCCTGCGCCACGTCCGCGGAGGGAAGGCCCGTCATCTCCACCATCAGCTCCTCGTCGCAGTCGCGCGCGAGCACGGCAGCCGCTTCCAGCACCTGTCGCGCGGGCTGCGGCAACCGCTCGACGCGGCGCGCGAGCAGCTCGTGCAGGGAACCCTGCGGCGGCAGATCCGCCGGCGCGCTCCATCGCCACTGTCCCGCGTCTCGCGCCAGGTGCCCGCTTTCCTCGAGGTCGCGCAGCAGGTGCCCGATGAGGAGCGGGTTCCCTTCCGTTGAGCGATAGACGTAGGTGAGGAGGTCGCGGCCGATTTCATCGCCACGCATCGCGCCCGCGAGCCAGCGCTTGACGTCGTCACGGGTGAGGCGCGTCAGACGCACCTCATGATGGCGCGGGCGCGAGGAGAGGCGGCTCCAGCGTTCGGCCGCGTCGTCGTCGTCCCCCTGGCTGCGGTAGCTGAGCGCAATGAGGATGCGCTCGCTCTCGAGCTGCGGGATGAGATACTCGAGGGCGTCCCATGACGCACCGTCGGCCCACTGCAGCTCCTCGAGGTGGAGGAGCAACGGCCGCTGTTGTGCGGCCAGCCTGAGGAAGTCGGCGAGCTCCTCGAGCAGGCGGATCTTGCTGCGGCCGCGGGGCAGGTCGTTGGGCGGACGCTCGAGTGAGCCGTCCAGCGACGGGAGCTCGCGCCACCCGCGCGTGCTCTTCACCGGCAGGCGACGCACCCCGCGCAGGACGTCGCTCCACACGGCATACGGCGCCGAGAGCGTGCGCTCACGCGCAGCAGCCACCACGAGCGACCCGCCACGCATGCGCACCTCGGGCTCGAGCGATCGCACCAGCGCACTCGTGCCGACGCCTGTCTCGCCGATCACCGCCACCACGCGGCCGACGCCGCGCACCATGTCTTCCAGGTAGTTAGTGAGCCGCGCCAGCTCTTCGGTGCGGCCGACGAATCGGCCCACGTCGAGCGCTCCGCCATGCCCGGCGTGCGCGAAGGCGAGTCCATCCTGACACGCCGCCTCGCGCGCGCCCCGCGCGGCATCGAGCAACGCGGTGAACGTGGCACCATCCATTGGCGACGCCGCCACGCCGAGCGAAAGCGTGAGGCGCAGCGAGCGGTCCGACGCGCCACCGGAGAACACGTGACCCCGGCTCGCGCCGAGCAGCCGCTGACCCACCGTCTCCGCCATGGCGGGCGGCACTCCGAGCAGCAGGACCAGCTCGTCGCCCGTGAGCGCGACCACGTCCGTGCCGCGCAGGTTGCGGCGCACGAACAGGTTCAGCTCGCGCATCAATGCCTCGGTGCGCGTCTCGCCCAGGTCGCGCCGGATGTCGCCCAGGCCGTCGGGCCGGAGCGAGCAGACGACGGCGCTTCGTTCGGCCATCGTTGAGGCGGCGAGGGACGCGAGCTCGTCGAACGAGAGCTGACGCGCGAAGTCGTCGGCGGGGGTGAGCGGACTGATCACGCTGCTGCGGCGGGAGGAAGGAATGGGGCGGTAGCCGACCCTACTACCTAGACGAACTCGGAGCCGTTCCGCAAGCCGCTTCGGCCCAACGAGGCCGGGTTCCGGCGGGAATTAACGATTGAGCGGCTCAGCCGTCTTCCACAGGTCTCCAACGGGCATCCACTTCATGTACACGCCACGGTCGCTGGTTGCGCTCGTCCTCGGCCTTGCCGCTTGCGCAGCGCCGCCCGCGCAGATTTCCCGGGAGCGCCCGGCAGCGCCGGCTCCCTTCATCGTCGTCTCGCCGACCGAGCCGCGGGAGCAGACGGCCGACCAGCAGGTCCAGCAGGTGCTCAACCGCCTGGCGTTCGGGCCGCGGCCTGGCGACGTCGCCAAGGTACGCGAGATGGGAGTGGATCGCTGGATCGCGCTGCAGCTCGCGCCGGACCGGATCGACGACCACGCGATGGATTCGCTGCTCGCCACGTCGTATCAGGACCTGAACCGTCCCGTGAGCGACGTCGTCGCGGATTACACGGCGGGGCAGCAGGCCCTTCGCCGCCTCCAGGCGACCGTGGCCACGATGAACGACTCGGGCGGCAAGAAGGACGTTCGTGCCGAGGTGCTGCGCCAGAACCCTGAGCTCCGGGAGCAGGTGCAGCGCGCCCAGCGCGCCCTCGGCGAGCTGCAATCCGCCAAGCTCGCCCGGGCCGTGGGGAGCGAGCGACAGCTCCAGGAAGTGATGACGGACTTCTGGGAGAATCATTTCTCCGTGTTTGCCGGCAAGGGCGTGACGCGGCTGTTCGTCTCTTCTTATGACCGTGACGTAATTCGACCGTACGCGATGGGCAGGTTCCGCGACCTGCTCGGCGCCGTGGCGAAGAGTCCCGCAATGCTGTTCTACCTCGACCAGTGGCAGAGCACGGTCGACAGCCTGCATCCGTCGGAGCTCGCGATGCGCGGCCCGGTGCGGCGACCGGCTGCCCAGGCGGTGCGCGCGAAGCGAGGGCTGAACGAGAACTACGCGCGCGAGCTGATGGAGCTGCACACGCTCGGCGTTGACGGAGGCTACACCCAGCAGGACGTGATCGAGGTGGCGCGTGCTCTCACCGGGTGGACCATGAACCCGCGGCAGGGCGCCCAATTCATCTTCCGACCCGCCATTCACGATGCGGGAGCGAAGGTCGTACTCGGTCACCACCTGGCCGCTGGCCGCGGAATCGAGGACGGTGAGGAAGTGCTCGACATCCTGGCGCGGGATCCGCACACCGCGCACTTCATCGCCCGCAAGCTCGCCGTGCGCTTCGTGAGTGACGATCCGCCGCCGGCACTGGTGGAGCGCGCCGCGCAGACATTCCTCACGACCGATGGCGACATTCGCGAGGTGGTGCGCACGATCGTGACGAGCCCGGAGTTCTTCAGCCGCACCGCCTACCGCAGCAAGGTGAAGTCGCCGTTCGAGCTGGTGGCGTCGTCGCTGCGCGCGCTCGGGGCACGCCCGGATACCACCATGCGCTCGGCGCAGGTGGTGGCGTTCCTCGGCCAGCCCACGTTCGGCCACCGCGACCCGAATGGCTGGCCCGAGACGGGCGAGGCGTGGATGAACTCGGGCGCGATCCTGAACCGGATCAACTTCGGCGCAGCGCTGGCGGCTGGGCGACTCCCCAACGTGAGCGTGGCGCACTGGTCTGATGCCGAGCGGCTGCGCAACGCGCCTCGTGAGCAGCAGGTGGATGCGGTGGTGGATGCGTTCCTCGGTGGCCACGTATCGCCTGACACGCGGCAGATCCTCATGGATGGCGAGAACCCGCTGGCCCAGCGACTGTCGGCCACGGCGGATACGACCCACACGATGACGCCCGATGCCGATTCGCGAATGCTGCCCGATTCCCCGATGCGCGATGCGCGTCCCACGAAGGGTGGTGCAGCGCGGCCCGCAGTCGCGCGCGGGCTGGGACAGCCGGTGCAGCTGAGTGGCCTGGCGCAGGTGGTGGGTTTGGCGATCGGCGCACCGGAATTCCAGCGAAGGTAGGCGCAGCGTCATCCCCCGGGGACGAGCTGCCTTCCGGGATCTGCGGCTGGGTGATCGTGGCTGGCACAGGTGCAGTGAGCGAAGGCGCCGACACGTGCTTCGCGCGTGCGGCATGACAGAGCTTCAGCGAGGTCTCACAATGGATCGACGCGTATTCATGAAATCGGGCGCGATGGCGCTGGTGACGATGGGCCTGAGCCCGAGCTTCCTCCGGCGGTCGGCTTTCGGCGCCGAGCTGACGAAGGGCGCCGCTGCGCGCGGAGCGGCGCGCGGCAAGACGCTCATCTGTCTCTTCCAGCGCGGCGCGGCGGACGCCCTCAATGTCGTGGTGCCTCACGGCGAGTCGGCGTACTACCGG
Source organism: Gemmatimonadaceae bacterium (assembly GCA_035718985.1). GTDB lineage: Bacteria > Gemmatimonadota > Gemmatimonadetes > Gemmatimonadales > Gemmatimonadaceae > AG11. The sequence continues at coordinate 1,978 of DASTGQ010000352.1, read as the reverse complement.
CTGCGCCCCAACATCGCCATCCCGCGTCCGTCGCTCGGCGCCGGTCCGGCCGGCGCGGTGGACCTCGACGGTTTCTTCGGGCTGCATCCCGCGCTGGCCCCGATGAAGCCGCTCTGGGACTTGGGGATCCTTGCGCCCGTGCATGCGGTGGGGAGCCCGAGCAGCACGCGCTCGCACTTCGATGCGCAGGACTACATGGAGACGGGCACGCCGGACCTGAAGAGCACGCGGGACGGATGGCTCAACCGGTATCTCGCGACGAAGGGCACGTGCGAGGCCGGCTGCGCACACGAGCCGGCAGTATCGCCGTTCCGCGCCGTGGCGATGACGCAGCAGACCCCCCGCATGCTCGAGGGCCCCGCGCCGACCGTCGCCATGAACTCGCTGGACGAGTTCAGCGTGCGCGCGGCGGGTCCCGCGGCCGATCGCCTCGAGGCGCTCTATCGCACCGGCTCCGCCGACGTCGTGCATGCAGCGGGCGGGGAGATGTTCGAGGCGGTGAAGATCCTCAAGGCGGCCGACCCGCAGCGCTACCTGCCGCGCAATGGCGCGGAGTATCCGAAGACGCAGTTCGGCCAGCGGCTGATGCAGATCGCGCAGCTGATCAAGGCCGATGTCGGGCTCGAAGTCGCCTTCGCGGACGTGGGCGGCTGGGACACGCACGTGAACCAGGGTGCCTCTACGGGGCAGCTCGCCGCACGCCTCGACGACTTCGCGAAATCGATTGCCGCCCTGGTGACCGACCTCGGCGACCGCATGGCCGACGTGACGATCCTGACGATGTCCGAGTTCGGTCGCACGGTGCGCCAGAACGGCAACGGCGGTACCGATCACGGCCATGCATCAGCGCTGTTCGTGATCGGCGGCGACGTGCATGGCCGGAAGGTATACGGCAAGTGGCCAGGCCTGGAGCCGGAACAGCTCTACGAAGGCCGCGACCTCGCGCTGACGACTGACTTCCGGTCAGTATTCTCGGAGGTGGCGGCCCGCCATCTCGGAGCATCGAGGCTGGACGTGCTCTTCCCCGGCTTCGAGGCGGGGAGGAGTTCGTGGTTGGGAGTGCTGTAGTCGGGAGTGCCACGGCAGCGCTGACAGCTCGAGCTGTCAGCGCTGCCGTGGCGACTGTTCACTCAAAAGTGGAAGATGCGCCGGAGGACCTTCCCGATCCCCTGCGTCGCCTTCTGCACCTGCTCCGGAATCTGCGGGATGCCGTCGGGCATCGGGACGTAGTCCGGCTGCGGCTCCGTGTGGACGTTGCACAGCTCCGTCGGCTCGGTACCGGGCTTGAACCATTCGCGCTTGCGATCCGGACACCAGTCGTTGGCGAGCATCCCCGTTTCCGGGTCGATCACGCGCGAAATCATCCCTGGCGGCGGTTGCCACGCGTTGGCGGATGACGCCGGCTCGCGCCAGCCATTCAGGTAGAACTCGCCCCACGCCGGCGCGGCGAGGTGCCCGCCCGAGGCGTGTGGCGCGATCGGGCGCGGCGTGTCGTAGCCGAACCATACTCCCGCCACGAGCGTGGGAGTGTACCCGACGAACCATACGTCGTCGGCATCGTTGGTGGTGCCCGTCTTTCCCGCCACGGGACCATCCACGCCCATCTCGCGCAGCACGCGCGCGGTGCCGTTGTCCACGACGCCCTGGAGCATGCTCGTGAGCTGATAGGCATCGCGGGGGTCCATCACCGTATCGGCGGGCGCGATCTCCTGGCTCCAGAGCACGGTGCCGTCGGCAGCCTCGATGCGGCGCACGAGACGCGGCGTGACGCGCATGCCGCCGTTGGCGAAGGGCGCATAGGCGGCCACCAGCTCCAGCGGCGTCACGTCGACTGCGCCGAGTGCGAGGGCCGGCACGTTGGGCAGCGGGCTGCTGATGCCGTCGCGGCGCGCGGCGTTGATGACGTTCGGGATGCCCACCGTCTGGCTCACGCGCACGGCCGCGGCATTGGAGGAGATGGCGAGCGCCCGGGCGAGGG
>DASTGQ010000351.1:0-4690 GCA_035718985.1 Gemmatimonadaceae bacterium | reverse complement strand
CGGCGGCATCCTGCAGCCGGTGTACGCGGGGCTGTCGGCCGCCCTGATGGCGCCGGCTACCTTCCTGCAGCGGCCAGTCCGCTGGCTCGAGGCGATGTCACGCTACCGCGCCACCACGAGCGGCGCACCGAACTTCGCCTACGACCTCTGCGTCGAGCGGATCACGGACGAGGAGCGCGCATCCCTCGACCTCTCGGCGTGGCGGACGTCGTTCAACGGGGCGGAGCCGATCCGCGCCGACACCATCGCTCGCTTCAGCGAGGCCTTCTCGAGGAGCGGCCTGCGGCGCGACGTCATCCTGCCGTGCTACGGGCTGGCGGAGGGCACGCTGCTCGTTTCCGGTGGCCCGGCGGAACGAGCGCCACTTCTCGTGCACGCCGATCGTCGCGCGCTGGAATCGGGTGAGCTTCGCGAGCCGAATGCTGGCGCCGCCGAGGCGGTGCTCGTCGCCTCGGGCCGTCCCGTGGCCGACGAGATCGTCGCCATCGTCGATCCCGATCGCGGGGTGCGGTGCACGGAGGGCGACGTCGGGGAGATCTGGGTCGCGGGTGCAAGCGTCGCGGCCGGGTACTGGAACCGCCCTGACGCGACCGCGTCCACCTTCCAGGCGCGCCTCGCGGGCTCCGATGCGTCCTTCCTTCGCACGGGCGACCTCGGTGTGCTCGTCGGCGGACAGCTCGTCGTCACGGGCCGCCTCAAGGATCTCGTCATCCTCGAAGGCCGGAACTACTACGCGCACGACATCGAGGTGGCGGCCGAGCGCAGCCATCCGAGCCTGCGTGCCGGCTACAGCGCGGCGTTCAGCGTGCCGGGTGATTCGCGAGAGCGGCTCGTCCTCGTTGCCGAGGTGACGCGTCATCACCGAAGCGAGGAGGACAGCGCGCTCTTCCAGGCGATTCGCACGGAGCTCGCCGCCACCATCGGAGTAGTGCCGGACGAGATCATCCTCATCCGGCAGAACACGATTCCGCGCACGTCGAGCGGCAAGATCCAGCGTCGCGCGTCCCGCGTCGCCTACCTTGGCGACAATCTCGAGGTCGTTGGTCGCTGGAAGGCGAAGGGCAGCGACGTCGTGGCGCCGAAGGACGCAATCACGGCGTTCGTCATCGACTGGGTGCGGGAAGAGCTGGCAGTGGATCCGGCGCGGCTGGATCCCGGCACACGCCTGCGCGACCTCGGGCTCGACTCGCTCGCGGCGACCCGCCTCATGGTGGCGCTGGAAGGCCGGTTCGGCCGGCGGATCGACCCTGCGCGCCTCTGGGAGCAGCCCGACATCGGTTCGCTCGCTCGTCACCTCGCTTCGCTGGAAGGAAGCGGGAGTGCGCCGCGCGCCGCGAACGTTCCGCAGTGGCCGAGCTACGGCACGCCAGGCGCGGCGAGCACCGACGTCGCGCAATGGGAGGAATACCGCGCGCTTCGCACGAGGCTCGACGCGCTGGACGAGCTGGGGATCGCGAGCCCCTTCTTTCACGTCCACGATGGCATCACGGGCAGCGAAGCCGAGATTGGCGGCCGACGGCTGATCAACTTCGCCAACTACAACTACGTTGGCCTCTCGGGCGATCCGGACGTCACGCGAGCCGCACAGGACGCCGTGGCGCGGTACGGGACCTCGGTATCGGCGAGCCGCGTCGTATCCGGCGAGCGCGCCGTGCATCGCGAGCTCGAGCGCGAGATCGCGCGGTTCCTCGGCGCCGAGGACGCCATCGTCTACATCGGCGGCGTGACGGCGAACGTGTCCACGATCTCGCACCTGCTCGGTCCGGAGGACGTGGTGCTCGTCGACCAGTTCGTGCACAACAGCGCGATGCAGGGGGCGGAGCTCTCCGGTGCTCGGCGCCTCGTGTTTCCCCACAACGACTGGTCGGCGCTGGACGGCATGCTCGGTCGCGTGCGATCGCAGCATCGGCGCGCACTCGTCATCATCGAGGGCGTGTACAGCGCCGACGGCGACATCCCCGACCTCGCGCGATTCGTCGAGGTGAAGACAGGACACCACGCGATGCTCATGGTGGACGAGGCGCACTCGCTCGGCGTGCTCGGCGGCAGCGGGCGGGGGATCACGGAGCACGCCGGCGTGGACCCGAGGCGAGTGGACATCCTCATGGGGACGCTGAGCAAGTCGCTCGCGAGCTGCGGCGGCTACATCGCCGGCAGCGCCGCGCTCGTGGAATACCTGAAGTACACGTCGCCCGGATTCGTCTTCAGCGTCGGCATGACACCCGGGAACGCCGCGGCGGCCCTGGCGGCTCTGCACAAGCTGGAGGCCGAGCCGGAACGCGTGGCATTGCTGCACGATCGGGCAGCCTTGTTCCTGTCGCTCTGTCGCGATGCAGGGTTCGACACCGGAGCCAGCGCCGGCACGCCGGTGGTGCCGGTGATCGTCGGCGATTCCCTTCGCGCGGCGCGACTGTCCGCCATGCTCTTCGAGCGAGGCATCAACGTGCAGCCGATGGTGGCGCCGTCCGTCCCGGACGATCAGGCACGCCTGCGCTTCTTCGTGGCGTGCACGCACACCGAGACGCAGCTCCGTACAGCCGTGGACGCAACGCGAGCTGCGTTGCGCGAGATGGATGGTGAGCCACGCGCCGCAGAAGCCGCCATCGCGGGATCAAGCCGGTGACGCACACCCTCCGCACCCGCGTCATGCGCTGGCCGTCGCCCGACGCCGCCCGCATCGGCGACGTGGACGTCAAGGTCTACGTGGCCAGCCTGCTCGCCGACGACGACCGGCTGGAAAGGGCCGTGGGTGTGCTCTCTCGCGCCGAGCGTGAGCGCTTCGACAGCTACAGCAATGGGGTAGTGTCGAGGCGGTTCGCGATGGGTCGCGCGATCCTTCGCGAGATACTGGGCGCGCTGTCGTCCATCTCTGCGTCCGCTGTACGGATCGTGGACGGCACCTACGGCAAGCCGGCGCTCGCGCCGCTCGCCGGCGGGCCGTCGCTCCGGTTCAGCGTGGCGCACTGCGACGACCTGCTGCTGGTGGCCGTCAGCCGGAACGGTGAGGTCGGTGTGGATGTGGAGCGCATGCGATCCATCGACTGCTGGGAGCGGGTCGCCGATCGCACCCTCGCCCCCGCCGAGCGCGCGCGGCTGGTACGGGAGGTGGAGCGCGGCGAGGCGCCCGATGAGGTCTTTCTCCGCTACTGGTGCCGCGTGGAGGCGGAGCTGAAGGCCATCGGCTGCGGCATTCACGGCATCGAGGCGCATCGCGCGGGTGAACGGCCGGCCGGCCTTCGCGTGGCTGACCTGCACGACCTTCCGCTGCCGGGCGACCTCGAGTCGACCGCCAGCCGCTATCAGGCCGCAGTCGCGCTCTGCGATCCCGCGAGCCCGAGCTCGCGCCAGAGCACGCGCGCTGCCAACCAGCCGGACAGTCCCACCAGTACGCCGGCCAGGGCGTCCACGCCGTAGTGGAATCCGCCGTAGACCGTGCCGAGCGCCAGGCCCACGGTGAGCACCGCGACGACCACACCGAGTCGGCGCTGGAACCTCAGCGCGCAGAGCGACGCCACCACCGCTGCGGCAACATGGGACGACGGGAACGCAGTGCCGCGCGAGGAACCCGCCTCGAGCAGGTGGAGCACGAACGCGCGAACGGGCCCGTTCGGCGCCGCGGCCGGACCCACGAGGTAGCGGGGACCATCCACGGGGAAGAGCACGTACGTCGTGAAGCAGACGCCGTAGACCAGCGTGAGCGCGAGCATGGTGGCTGCGTACGCCTCGCGCCTGCCGCGCACGTAGAGCACGAGGGGCGGCGCGAGCACGAGGAGGTAGTACGATGCGTAGGCGAGGTGCAGTGCTTCGCTCAGCAGCGGCCATGGCATCGCAGGCGCCCACGTGGCCGACGGATTCCCGCCGAACAGGCCATGCTCCCAGCTCAGCACCAGTGCGTCCGCGTGCGGGTGACCGAGCCCGGGGATGAGCCACCGCAGCTCCACGTAGAGGAACGGGCCGAGCAGGAGCGGCAACAGGTCTCGCACCGGCCGGATCTCGCCGCGCCGCGAGAGCGCCACCACGAGCGCGGCGAGCAGCGCTGCCACATGCACGGCCAGGGCTCCCGTGGTGCTCGAGCGCTCACTGTACAGCACCATGGGCCACGTGGTCGCGGCCAGGTAGACCGCGAGCACGACCGCGGCGAACCGCGTCGCGCGGTCGGCCGGTGTGTCGATTTCGGGGAAGGGAAGCGGGACCACGCTCATCGCAGCGCAGTATTACACTTGGCGCACCGACTTGTCATCCCGTGCGGGATGACACCTCCAGCATCCGCCTGATCGTGCCACTCGAGATTCGCACCGTTTCCACCCGCGCGGAGCTGAAGCGCTTCGTGGCGTTCCCGTACGACATGTACGACAAGCGGCGCTACCCGAACTGGGTGGCTCCCCTTCGCGTGGCGGTGTACGACGCACTCGACGCCCGGAACAACCCGTTCTACCGGCAGGCGGATCGCGCGCTCTGGCTCGCGCTGCGCGATGGAGAGGTGGTCGGGCGTATCGCGGCGATCCACAACCGTGCGCACAACGACTTTCACGCCGACCGCACCGGCTTCTTCGGCTTCTTCGAGTGCGTCGACGACCAGGCGGTGGCCGACCTCCTGTTTCGCGTGGCCAGCGACTGGCTCGCCGCGCGCGGGCTCACCACCATGCAGGGGCCGATGAACCCGAGCACCAACTACGAGTGCGGGCTCCTC
>DASTGQ010000350.1:0-7932 GCA_035718985.1 Gemmatimonadaceae bacterium | reverse complement strand
AGCATGCGCGACCTGGCGTGGGATGCCGCCGGCGCCGGCGCCGTGAGCCTGCTGCTGGCCCACTCGGCACGCTGAAGGCGGAGGGGCGCGGGTCGGGGAATCGCCGACCGGCTCCTGCCCGGGCACAATCGTTATATTGGCGAAGACACCCCTCATCACCGCGAGCGCGATATGGCCTCGGCTCGGACCAAGTTCCTCATCGGCGGCGCCCTCGTGCTGGGCACCGCCGGCTACCTGATGGCCACGTCCATCAAGGAAACCGGCACCTATTACCTCACGCCCACGGAGCTGGCGACGCGCATCAGCGCTGACCCCGGCTTCCGGAATACGGGAGTGAAGATCGGCGCGCGCGTCGTGCCCGGTTCGATCCAGCGCATCCCGGGCGGCCGGGAGTACCTCTTCAACGTGACCGACGGCGCCAAGGTGGTGCCGGTCGTGTATCGCGGCATCGCGCCCGACACCTTCACCGATGGCGTGGACGTGGTGGTGGAGGGGCGCATGGGGCAGGACGGTACCTTCCACGCGACGACGCTGCTGGCGAAGTGCGCGTCGCGCTACGAGAACGCGCCCACCGATCCCAACGCGCCTGGCATGGACAAGTACCGCCAGACGCCGGGCTACAAGGCCGCCACGGGGACCAAGGCGTGATCCTCGTCGGTGAGCTATCGCTCTGGGTGGCGCTCCTCATGGCCGCCTGGACAGTCGTGACATCGTACGCCGGCGGCGCAATGGGTCGCGACGATCTCGTCGCGAGCGGCCGGCGCGGCCTGTACGCTACCTGTGCCATGCTCGTGCTGGCATCGCTCGGGCTCTGGACCGCGCTGCTCACGCACGACTTCTCGCTCCGCTACGTCGCGTCGAATACGAGCGCGAACATGCCGAAGGTCTACGTGTTCGCCGCGTTCTGGGGTGGGCAGGCCGGCTCGATGCTCTTCTGGTCGCTCATCCTGTCCATCTACGCGACCATCGCCATCTGGTCGGTGCGGGACAGCGCGCGCCACCTCGCGCCGTGGGCCGCCGGGACGCTCGCCGCGATCCTCGTCTTCTTCATCGCCACGACCTGCTTCAAGGCCAACCCGTACGACCGGTTGAGCTTCGTGCCGGCCGACGGACGCGGGATGAATCCGCAGCTCCAGAACCCGGGCATGGCGATCCACCCGCCCAATCTCTACCTCGGCTACGTGGCGACGAGCATTCCCTTCGCCTTCGCCATCGCGGCGCTCGTCACGCGCCAGCTCGACGCGGCGTGGCTGAGCATCGTCCGCCGCTGGGCGCTCATCTCCTGGTTCTTCCTCACGGTCGGCATCACGCTCGGCATGTGGTGGGCGTACGTCGAGCTCGGGTGGAGCGGCTACTGGGCGTGGGATCCGGTGGAGAACGCCAGCTTCCTGCCGTGGCTCACCGGCACGGCGTTCCTGCACTCCATCATGATCCAGGAGAAGCGCGGGATGCTGCGGAAGTGGAACGTCGTCCTGGTGGTGATGTCGTTCCTGCTCGCCATCTTCGGCACGTTCATCACGCGCAGCGGCGTGATCGAGAGCGTGCATTCGTTCGCGCAGTCGCCGGTGGGCACGTGGTTCGGCGCCTTCTTCTTCCTCTGCACGGGCGCGACGATCTACTTCGTCGCCACGCGGCTCAAGGACCTGGAGGCGAAAGCGGAGCTGGAGAGCATGGTGAGCCGCGAGGCGGCGTTCCTCTACAACAACCTCGTGCTCGTCGGCATCGCCTTCGCCGTGCTGTGGGGAACGCTGTTCCCCATCCTGAGCGAGTGGGTGCGCGGCACCAAGATCACGGTGGGTCCGCCGTTCTTCAACACGGTGAACATCCCGCTCGGCCTGCTGCTGCTCGCGCTCACGGGCGTCGGCCCGCTCATCGCGTGGCGCAAGGCGTCCACCTCCAACCTGCGCCGCCAGTTCACGGGGCCGGTCGCGTTCGCGCTCGCCATGCTGGTGCTCCTCCTGGCGCTCGGCATGCGCAACTTCCACGCGCTGGTGGCCTTCACGCTGGCCTCGTTCGTGGCCGGCACCATCGGCCAGGAGTTCTACAAGGGCATCCGTGCGCGGCACAGCATGCACGACGAGTCCATCCCGGTGGCGGCCGTGCGACTCGTGGCGCGCAACCGGCGGCGCTATGGAGGCTACATCGTGCACGCCGGCATCGTGATCCTCTTCTGCGGCTTTGCCGGCCTGGCGTTCAAGAAGGATCACGACGTACAGCTCAAGGCGGGCGAGGTGAAGGAGCTCACCGACCCGCTCGGTCATCAGTGGCGCTTCGTCAGCCAGGGCACTTCCACGTCGGAGACGCTGAACCGGTTCGTCACCGCCGTGGGCCTCGAGGTGTTCCGCGACGGGAAGCGGCAGGGGATCATGACGTCGGAGAAACGGCAGTACTTCGACAGCAACAAGCAGCCGCAGTTCGAGCCCAGCACCGAGGTCGGGATCCGCACGTCGGCGAAGATGGATCTCTACATCGTCCTCGCTGGCGTGCGTGACGAGACGGCGGAGCTCCGCATCAGCTTCAACCCGCTCGTGGTGTGGGTATGGATCGGCGGGATGGTGATGGCCGTCGGTGGCCTGATCGTGATGTGGCCGCAGGCGGAGCGCCGGCGCGCCGGCGGCTACGTGGCCACGCTCGAGCCGGCGCCGCGTGCCGAGCTGGCGGTGACGCGGTGATGCGACGCCGCGACTTCCTCACGCGGCTCGCCGCGGGTGGCGTGTCGGTGTTCGCCGCGCGGGAGCTCGCGGCGCAGGAAGCCGCGCCGCCGCAGGGCGTGAACTCCAACCTGTTCGACATGGACCAGGAGGCGGCACGCCGGGTGGTGCGTCCGCCCAAGCGCGACGCGCGGCCATCCATGACGGATGACCAGCGCGATGCGCTCGAGCACCAGATCCGCTGCCAGTGCGGCTGTACGCTCGACGTCTACACGTGCCGCACGACGGACTTCTCCTGCCAGGTATCGCCGGCGATGCATCGTGACGTCATGGCGCTCGTGCAGGGCGGCTATTCGGCGAGCGAGATCATCGACGCGTTCGTGGGTACGTACGGCGAGCGTGTGCTGATGGCGCCGAAGAAGGAAGGGTTCAACTGGGCGGGCTACATCGTGCCCTTCGCCGCGCTGGGGGCGGGCGCCGCCGCCGTGGCGGTGGTGCTGCGCGGCATGCAGCGCCGTACGCTGCAGGTCGCCGCGACGCGCGGACCCGCACCCGTCGCCAAGTCCGACGGCACTGCTGACGAGCTGGCGCGGCTGCAGGCTGCCATCAGGCGCGACGACTGATGCTCGCGCTCATCGTGGGCACGCTGCTGGCCGTCGGCGCCCTGGCATTCGTGCTCTATCCGCTCATCGCCGGACCGGTACCGGTGCGTCGCATTCCGGTCGCGTCCGCGCCATCCTCGAAGCCGGCCGAGCACGAAGCGGTGGTCGCGCTGCGGGAGATCGAGTTCGATCGGGTGACGGGCAAGCTCTCCGACGCGGACTACGAGGAGCTGAAGGCGCGCTACACGGCTCGTGCGCTTCAGGCGATGCGAGCCGGGTCGTCAGACGGATCCTCCGCCGGCGCGGACGATGCCATCGAGGCCGCGGTGCGCGCCTATCGCGAGCGGATGAAGAGCTGCGCCACCTGCGGCCCGCGTCCGGAACCGGATGCCGTGTATTGCTCCAATTGTGGACGCTACCTGCCGGGCGCGTGCGAGGGCTGCGGAGCGGCCATCACCGAGAGCAGTGCCGCGTTCTGCGCCAGTTGCGGGCGACAGCTCGCGGCGTAGTCGCTCCGCGACGCCGCGACGCTCCCGCTATCCCGGATCCCTGACGCGCGCCTCCCGCGCGACGCGCCAGTTCGTCCCGCTGCCCACGAGCTGGTAGATCTTCTCGAAGCGCAGCGCCTCGGGACGTTGGCCCGTGGCGGCCCCGAAGCGTTCAGCGGAATAGTACACCTCCACGGTGTCCCCTCCCACGCGCAGCACCTCCGACGGGCGGATGACGTAGCCCGCCATGTTCACGGGACAACGCGGCGTGTTCCGCGGACCATCGCGCTCGGGTGTGCACGTCCCGCTCACCACGTTTCGCTGGCGAAGCGCGGTGATGACGGCCTTCGGCATGCTGTCTCCCCCTGCGTACCCCGCCGAGCGAGGCAGCCTGAGGGGATGGATCAGCAGCACGAGATCCGGCCCAAGGTTGAACGCGGCGCGCGAGGCCGCGTCGTACACTGCGGCCTGCGCCGTCACTGGCAGTGACGCGGGCTTGAGTCCGCGGCCACGCGCGACGTTCGCGTCGTCGGGCTCACCGGCCGAACAGGCGAGGACGCCCAGCAGCGCGCTGGCGATCCCGAGGCGTGAGCAGTTGAGGTGGGGCATGCCCGAAATGTAAGTGGCCGGCCCTCGCGCAGCGTTACCGCTCCACCGCCTCGAGACGACGTCGCGCGATCCCGATCGGCACGACGGTGGCCGCGGCACACAACGCCGCCGCCGCCCCGAAGCCGAGGACCATCTCCGTCATCGACGCGGGCGTACCGTAGAAGCGCGCCGCGAGGTAGCCGTACACCGGCCGCGCCTCGAGCACGATCACCGCGGCGATGAGGCCGATGGAGGAGATCATGAACACCATCCCGCCGAACGACGTCGGGATCTGTGCCGCGTTCTCCGTGTCGAACTGCGGGAAGAGCGTGCCGAAGCCGAGCGCCATGCCGCAGAGCGCGAGCGTCATGAACGTGATCGTCATCACGGACACGGCGAACATGAAGTCGCTCACCTGGAGGAGCGCGTCGGTGACGCCGACGATCCCGAGGGCGAGCAGCAGCAGCGGCGTGGTGCCGACCCAGAACTTGGCCCAGAGCAGGTCGCGCACCGGCATCGGGCTCGAGCGCAGCAGCCACAGCGTGCGCCCCTCGAGGCTCACGCTCGGGAAGATGAACCGCGCTGCCACCGAGGCGAGCACGAAGCCGGCGAGCACCAGGTTCAGGAAGGGCACGACGTTGACGAGGAAGAAGGTGATCCCCTCTCCCCGCAGCGGCAGGTACTTGATGTTGAACACGTACACCACCACGAGCACGGCGAGCAGGATGAGCTGCGACCACTGCGTGGTGTCGCGAAAGAACAGCCGGATCTCCTTCAGCACGAGCTCGCGCCTCAGGATGCCCAATGGCCGGAACGCACGATGGCTCGCGCGGCCCAGCGCGGTGCTGCGGGCCGCGCGCTGCCCGCTCTCCTGCGCCTTGCTGAAGCCGATGGAGTAGAGCTGGCGGTGCAGCAGCGCGCCAAGGACGAACGCCGCCGCGGCCGTGCTCCACAGCAGGTACACCGCCATCCAGTCCGGACGGTAGTTCAACCATCCGAGGACGGCGCGCTGCACCCACTCGCTCGGCAGGAATGGCGACGTCGGCGTGCGCAGCACGGTGACGAACTCCACCAAAGAGCGAAAGCCTTCCGGCCGCGCCAGCCGCTCGGGCCGCACGATCCGGAAGAGCAGCACGATGCCGCCGGCCGCGAGCACGGCGATCACGCTCAGGATGTCCCGCGTGCGCCGCGCCGGAAAGACGTTCACCAGGACGAGCGTGATGGCGCTCCCGATCACCGCCGGCACCACGAGGAAGGGCACGAACACGGCGGCCACGATGAGCGGAAAGAGGACGCCTCCGTGATAGGCCGTCCCGAACGCCGTGAACATCGGGATGGCGAGCAGCACCACCATCCAGCTCGAGTTCACGCCCGTCTCCAGCAGCTTGGCGCCGTACAGTTTCAGCCAGTCGGCCGGCGAGGCAACGAGCAGGTCCAGATCACGCGCCAGGAAGAAGCTCGAGAGCGCCGTGATGATGTTCGAGAGCAGCAGGATGGAGAAGAAGCCGATGAGGATGAGCCCGAGCAGCTTCCCCGCGAGAAAGGGGCCGAGGTCCGGCACGCCGCGGAAGTAGATCAGCAGCCGGTGCAGCAGCGCGTAGATGAACACCCAGAAGAGCAGCGCCATGCCTCCCAGCACCGCGAGGCGTGCGCTGCGTCCGCGCTCGTTCGCCGTCGCGCGCGCCCGTGCCGTCAGCCACTTCGGGCGGAGCAGGAGGACGAACGACGGGTCGGGGCGCGCCCCGGCCTCAGGCATCCAGCACCTCGACGAGCTCGCGGGCCGCGTTCTCGCCGGTGAGCCGCAGGAAGATCTGCTCGAGCCCCTGCGTGCCGGCGTCCGCGCTTCGACGAAGGTCGTCCATCGTGCCACAGGCGCGAATGGTCCCCTGCGCGATGATCGCCACGCGGTCGCACAGCGTCTCCGCGACCTCGAGCGTGTGCGTGCTCATCATGATGGTGTGTCCGCGCCGCGTGTACTCGCGGAACAGGTCCTTGAGGATGCGTGCCGCCTTCGGGTCGAGCCCCACCATCGGCTCGTCCACCACGATCACCTCCGGGCGATGCACGAAGGCACTCGAGATGATGAGCTTCTGGCGCATGCCGTGGCTGTAGCTCTCCACCAGCTCGTCACGCCATGCTTCGAGGTCGAACAGTGCCAGAAGCTCGCGCGCGCGGTGCTCGACCTCCGGACCTTCCTGATCGTACAGCCCTGCCACGAAGCGGAGGAACTCCGCGCCGGTCAGCTTCTCGTAGATGAAGGGGCGGTCGGGGATGAAGCCGAGCCGCATCTTGGCGCCGACGGGGTCCTTCGCGAGGTCCACGCCGGCGATGGTGATGCGTCCGCTCGTCGGGCGCAGGATCCCGGCGATCATGCGCAGCGTCGTCGTCTTCCCCGCGCCGTTCGGCCCGAGGAATCCGAACAGCTCGCCGCGTGGTACGTCGAGATCGATCGCGTCCACGGCGGTGAAGCTGCCGTAGCGCTTGGTGAGGCTCTGGAGGCTGATCATCGGTGCGAAGGAGTCGTCCGCGGACGCGGACCCCACGGTGTCATCCCGCAGGCGCGAAGCGTCTGGCAGGACCTAATGAGCGGAGAGGACGTCGATGTGCAGAGTTCCCATCAGGCCCAGCAGGTCGGCCTGCCGGTCCAGTCCACCGACGGTGAAGCGCAGGTGTGACGCGTCGGCTGGGAACTGGCCGAACGTCGGGTCAACGGCGACCCACCTCTCCAGCCAGACTTCCGGCCACGCGTGGTAGTAAAACTTCCCGTCCAGGTAGGCGAGGCCGGCGGCCACCCGCGCCGGAATTCCTGCCGCGCGCGCGAGCGCCACGTAGAGCTGCGTGTGCTCGTTGCAGTCGCCCACGCGCGCATGAAGCGTCGCCACGGCGCTCGGCACGCCGACCGTGATCTCCTTCCGCAGCGAATCGTGCACCCACCGGTTGATCCGCTCGGCCACCACGCGCGGATCCGTTTCCGAGCCGCGGAGCTGGCGCGCGAGGTGCTGGATCTCCGGGTTCCGCACCTCGAGCAGCGGTTGCGCGTCGAGGAAGAGCGCCATCATGCCGGTCCTCGCGCCCGCCGGCAGCCGGTACGTCGCGCGCAGCGCGCTGGAGTCCTCGCGCGTGACGGTCAGCGTGTCGCCAGCCAGTCGTTGGCGGTAGCCCTTCACGTCGAAGCGCGTGAGGTCCACGCCGGTCAGCGCGACGCGCAGCTGGCGCAGGTTGGATCGCAGCGGCTTTCGCGCGCTGATCGCCGTCGTCTCGTAGATGTCGCGGTCGGCGGCGACGCTCTCGCCACGTGCTGCCTCGTCGGTCTTCCAGTTCTGGAACGCAACCTCGTACGGTCGCGCCTCGAGCGTCAGGCCGAGGAGCTCGGAGACACGGACGATGCGTCCCTGCTCGTCCACCCACCCCTCGAAGCCGGCGTTCCCTCCACCGGACGTCGCCAGTCGCCACGCGCGTACCGTGTCGGGCAGCGCACCCTCCCACCGTTTCGTCGCGGGGTTCACGACGCTGGTATCGTGCAGCACGAACGAGCTTTCGGCCGCTACGGAGATCTTCATGTCGCGCGGTGCCATCGCGACCGGATCGAAGACCGGCAGCGTG
>DASTGQ010000349.1:0-14016 GCA_035718985.1 Gemmatimonadaceae bacterium | reverse complement strand
CACGCCGCGGAGGTGTTCTCGCCGCGCGCCGTGGTGAGCGGACGCGAGATCAGGGCGAAGAACGCGCGGTAGATGAGCGCGTAGCCATCGACGAGAAAGAGCCGCGGCGCGTCTGGGCGTGTCGCCTCTGGCGGGGCAGCGAAGGTCGGATCAGTCACGGGCGCGAACGGCGAAGGAGCGACAGCGATGCATGCGCGAAGCATAGACCGTGCGCGGCAGCGCCGGAACCGCGCGTCGAACCGCCCGGAAACAGCACCGCCTGCCACGAGGGGCAGGCGGTAGCAGGATCGGGTTCAGCTCGCGAGCCGTCTCAGACGCGCTGCACGTTGGCGGCGTGGAGTCCCTTGGCGCCAGCCTGGATCTCGAACTCGACTTCCTGACCTTCAGCGAGCGTCTTGAACCCATCCATCGCGATCGCCGAAAAGTGGACGAAGACATCCTCGCCCCCTTCCTGCTCAATGAAGCCGTAACCCTTGGCGTCATTGAACCACTTCACTTTCCCTCTGGCCATTGCGAGCTGCCTCCAACGGAGTGAATCGACCTGCACTGCGGTGCGGGCGCGCCGTCCGGTGCGCGGCGCCTATATAGGAGGGGCTCGTGTGTTTGTCAAGCAAGCGCGCCGGAAAGGAGGGCCGCGTACGGGCCGAGAATGGGGCGCTGAGGCGGGGGTCACCACGGTCCGAGTCGCCACGGGCTTGCTTGCTACTCCCCAGCGGCACGGGTTAGGTTCGCCGCGTGCCGAAAGAGATACTGGTCGGGCAGACCCTCGCGGGCTACACCCTCCGCAGCGAGATCGGGGAAGGCGGGACATCCTCGGTCTTCCGCGCCGAGCATGCCACGCACGGCGTCGTGGCCGTGAAGGTGCTTCGCGAAAAGCTGCGTCAGGACAAGACCGCCGTCGCTCGCTTCGTACGCGAAGCCCGCTATGGGGAGCGAGTGCGACACCCGAACGTGGTGCAAACGCTCGAGGTGGGCGAAGCGCGTCCCGGCATGCACTTCCTCGCCATCGAGTGGGCTGCGGGCGAACTGCTCGAGAAATACGTGAAGGCGCACGCGCCCCTTCCCATGGACGAGGTCACCACCATCGTCTCCCAGATCGCCGCTGCGGTCCAGGCAGCCCACGCCGTGGGAATTGTGCATCGCGACCTCAAGCCGGACAACGTGATGTATGATCCGGCCACGCGGCAGGTGAAGCTGCTCGACTTTGGCATCGCGACCGACACGGACATCGCCCCTGAAGAGCGGTTGACGCGCGCGGGGTTCTTCGTCGGCACGTTGATGTACGTGGCGCCAGAGGCACTGTCGGGCGAACTGGTGTCGCCGGCCGCCGATCAGTACAGCCTGGCGACGATTGCCTACCTGATGCTCACGGGCTGTCTGCCATTCACGGCGAAGACGCCTCGTGAGATGTTTTCCCAGTTGCTGTCGCAGCCACCGATCCCCCTGAACGAAGCGAGGCCCGGCTTGCGGTTCTCGGCCGGCGTGGAACAGGTGGTGATGCGTGGCCTCAGCAAGGATCCACGTCAACGCTACCAGGATACGGTCGCCTTTGCCGAAGCACTGCGCACGGCACTCGAGCACCCGGATCCCGTGCAGGCAACAGGCCTCCTCACGCGCGTCAAGTCCATCTTCAGGCGTTGAACCCCACAGGGTCCGTGCGCCTCGCTACGCCATGCCGTCCGCTGACTCGCGCTGCGGGGTGTCGGCGGACGACGATACGCCAGGTGCGGGGCGTCGCTCGCGGTTGAGGTCAGCGGGGTTCACGGGAAGCCACACCGTAAACGTCGATCCGCGTCCGAGCTCGCTCTCCACGCTGACGTCGCCGCCGAGCAGGCGGGCCAGCCGACGCGAGATGGCAAGCCCGAGTCCCGTCCCTCGCGACATGGAATCCCCGCGCGGGCCGGCGTTGACCTGCTCGAACTCGTCGAAGATCCGGTCGAGGTCCGCCGGCGCAATGCCGACACCGCTGTCCACGACCTGCAGCACGACCCAGGTACCGCTGCGAGGGGCGCGCGCGAGGAGGTTTCGTGCGCTCGCGTCATCGAGGCCGATGATCGACGACCGCGTCGGGGTCATGTGGACGTTGCTGTCGGGGGGGCCACCGAGCAGGCGCGCGCGTACGCTCACCGTACCAGCCGGTGTGTACTTCACCGCGTTGCCGATGAGGTTGATGAGGATCTGGCGCAGGTGCGTCGGATCGGTGCGCACGCGTGGCAGCGAGGCGCCCACGGTGATGGAGAACGCGAGCCCCTTCTCGCTCACGAGCGATTCCAGCTCGCTCGCCACGTTCAACACGAACGGACGCAGCACGATCGTTTCCGGATGCACCTCGAGGCGGCCGGCGGCAATCTTTGCGATGTCGAGCACCTGATCCACGAGGTGGCGCAGGTGGGTCGCCGACGCGGCAATCCGGTCTACGGGCGGGACCTGGCGCGGTGAGAGGTCGCCGTAAAAGCCATCGCGCAGCAGCTCCACGAACCCGACGATGGCATTGAGCGGGGTGCGCAGTTCATGGGAGACGTTGGCGAGAAACTCGCTCTTCGCCTGGTTCGCGCGCTTGACATCGCTGTAGAGGCGCTCGAGCTCCATCGAGCGGCCAGCCACCTGGAGTGCACGACGCTGCTCACGCAGGAGCCCGATGGCTAGGAGCAACACACCAAGCGCGCCGAAGACCCACTGGCCCCAACGCAACACGGGCGACATCAAGGCATGCGCCGCGACGACGCGCCATGTGCCCCCGTCGGGCAGGTGCACGACGGGAGAGCCGCTCGAGGGGGACGACGACACGCCACGCGGCGACGCACCGAGCCGAACCACCGTGTCGCGGCCCGCCAGCACGAGCAGTGACTGCCGCGTCGCTGGCGCTGCGCGTCCAAGCAACGTGCGGAGCGAATCCGCGTCCACGCTCAGGCCTGCCGTTCCGCCGGGAGCGCCGTTCACGCCGAGCTCACGAATGAACCAGATTCGGCGGTGACCGGTCGTGCTGTCCGGTGAGAGCGCTACGAACGTGGTGCCGCTGGCGACGCGCCGATGCGCCGACGGCGGGGGGCTGGAGCCCGCCCGCCACCAGACGCGGCCGGTGGTATCGGCGATCCAGGCGCCACGGACCGCCGGTGAAGTGGCGACGAGCGCGCTGACGGCATTGCTCACTGCCGCGGTGTCGCCGAGTGGTTCCCGTTCTACGATACCGGCGATACGATCCAGCAGCACCGAATGCGCGGACACGAACGCCTCCGTGAGGAGCGCGGCGGACCCCGCATCGGAATTCGCCTGTTCGCGCGTGGCCCCGGATTGGGCACGGTCGAGCAGGAGTAGCGCGCCAAGCACCACCAGAAAAACCGCCCCGACAAAGCGTGCGAGCAGCCCGAAGCCGGGGCGCTCATCCTCATCGGGGCCGATTGATTGCCCGTCCCTGTTCGTTCCGCTTCCGTCAGCCACTCGCATGCCCGATCACGACCGCCTGCTCACGCTGCTCGCCGAACGTTCCGCGCGGCGCGGACACTTCACGCTCGCATCTGGGCGACAATCCACCTTATACATCGACGCACGCCTCACCACAATGAGCCCGGACGGCCTGGCACTCATTGGCCCGCTGGGAATCAGCGCACTCGCTGCTGCGGAGTGGCACGTGGATTCGGTCGGCGGTCTCACGCTTGGCGCGGATCCGGTAAGCTACGCCATCGCGTACGCGAGTGCCCTGACCGGCAAACCCATCCGGGCGTTCACGGTGCGCAAGGAAGCGAAGGCGCACGGGACCGGACGGCTCATTGAAGGACCTTTCCGTGAGGGCGACCGGGTCGCGGTCGTGGAGGACGTCATTACAACCGGCGGTTCGGCGCTGCGTGCGGTGGAGGCGATCCGCGCGGCCGGCGGCAAGGTCGCTGGTGTACTCGCGCTCGTGGACCGCGAGGAAGGCGGGCGGGAGGCGCTAGAGAGCGCCGGGCTGCCGGTCATCGCGCTGGCGCGAGCCGGCGAGATCGTCTCGCGGCTCGCCGCCGGCGACACCGGCTGACGGCGCGGGGACCTCGCGCTCATCCCGCACCACGGGAAAGGCAACTGTCACGCGATCGCGGGCGATGTCGAACCAGGCGCCAAGAGCAGTCGCCAGCGACGCCAGGCGCTCGCGCGACCGGGCGTCGGAGATCGGTGAACCACCTGCCGACGTGCCGAGCGCAAGCGTCGCCCGGCTCTCGTCCACGTCCAGGAACTCGAGCGTCACCGTGTCGCCGGGCGTCGCCTCGTGCAGGGCGGCGAGCAGCACATTGTGCAGCAGGAGCTCGAGGCCGGCGGCGTCTACGCGCAACGGCTCGCTGCCGCTCACCACGGCGACCGAGACGTCGCGTGCATCCGCGTCGGCGCGAAGATCGCGACGCACGGCGCAGGCGACCGTGCGCGGCGCGATGTGCTGGTACGTCCCAGTTCCCGATCGCGCTTCAGCATCGCCGAGCCGCGTGACGATCATCCGGTCGAGTGCGGTGGCATTGCGCTCGATCATGGCGCGGAAGCGGGGGCTCCGACGCGCCTCCTCGGGCACGGTTTCGTCCCCCATCAGCTCGAGCGCGCTCCTGATCGTGCTGACCGGATTGCGGAGGTCGTGGCGCAGCCGGCGAAAGCGTTCCTGCATCGCCCCGGCGCTCGCCTGCGCGTACCCCCGCGCGGCAGCAAGCATCACGGTGCCAGCCGTCTGGTGCAGCCGACGACACAGCCGCACCCCATCGGCAGCGCCGGACGCGCGGATCTCGCCACGCCCCGCTGCTTCCTCCACGACGAAGAGGCACATGGCAACCAGGAGGTCCATCGCGCGCAGCAACTGATGCAGCATGGCGCCCGCCCCGAACGCCGCCGTGCCGGCTGCGAGCCCGAGCGCCACAGCATTATCCGACCTGGCGCCATTCGCTTCCAACGACGCAGCCAGGGAGCGTACGATGGCCGCGGCACGTTCCGCTCGTGACGAAGTCGTGCCCTCATCAGTCGCCTCCGGCAGAAGCGCCTTCACCTGGGCTTCCCAGCGCGCGGCGATGTCGTCAGCTTGCCGCTCCAGCAGGGCGGCAGTCTGTCGACGCGTGACGGCAAACTCCGCCAGCTCGGCGGGGCGTGCGCCGGCATCCGGCGTCGGCGGGGCAAACGGGAGCGAGACTTCGCGTTCGGCAGGCACGAAGGCGTGCATTGCACCAACCTTGCCAAGGAGCCGTGCCCTCGTTGCGCCACGCTGCGTCGTTCGTGGTTAACTACCAGACTCGCCCTTTCCGTCTTTTTCTCCTGCCTTCCCTCCCGGCATGGGCACGCGCACCTCTTCCCGATACACGATCGAGTTCCAGAACGAGGATCTCGCCAAGGACCGACTCACCTTTCGGCTGGGTGCGAGACGGCGCTACATCCTGACCGGTGTACTCAGTGTCGCTGGAATCGCCGTCGCCCTCACGGGCATAGCGCCAGTCTCGCTGGCCGTAGTGCTCGGTATCGGGACGGCGGCACTGTTCTTCAACGCGGCCCTCACGGCATTGGCGATCGGGCCGCTCTCCGGCGCGTGGTGGATGCGGTACGCCATGGCCACACTCGACGTCGCGTTGATCAGCGCAGTCGTGGCGGCCATGCACCAGGACGCGCTGGTCATGCTGTACTTCCTGGTCATCATTCCCTACTCGTTCGATCGCGGGCGTTCGCTCGGGTATTTCACCGCGTCCGCCTCGTCGCTCGGATTCCTGGTGGTGCGCCTGCCGGCACTCCCGGCAGACAGCAGCGTCGCGAGTCACGTCTGGATCCTGGCCTTCGCCGGCCTGCTGCTCATGATCGCGAGTCAGCTCGTGCCCATCAGTTCCCGCCTCATTGCCCGCATTCGTGTGACGCGCGAGGTGGTCGCGATGGCGGAATCGGGGAACCTTCTGGCGCGTGTGGATACTCGCTCCACCGACGAGCTGGGTCTCCTTCAGCGCAGCTTCGACCGCATGCTCGAGCGCATCGGCGAGATCATCGGCACGGTGCAGCGTGAAGCGGACGAAGTGGCGGGACTGGCCGAACGCCTCGCCGCCGCCACGGGCACGCTGTCGGACAGCGGCGCCGAATTCGCCGCCACCGCAGTCAACCTCACCCGCCAGCTCGACACCCAGCGTCGGTACACGGAGGACGGAGCCCGACACAGCGAGCAGGCGTACCAGGCCTTCGAGCGGTTGCGCGGACGCGCGCAGGACATGGAGTCCAATGCGCACCTGCTGGTCGGCGCCGCCGAAACGAGTCGCGACTCGATCGGCCGCGCGGCCGCCACGCTCGTCGCCGTGAGCGATCGCGTGCGCGCGACGGCCGTGACGGTGGGCGCCCTCGACAGTGCGTCGGAGCGCGTCAACGACTTCGCCGAGACCATCGCGCGCATTGCGCGTCAGACCAACCTGCTCGCGCTCAATGCCGCCATCGAGGCGGCTCGCGCGGGCGAGCACGGCAAGGGATTCGCCGTCGTCGCCGAAGAGGTGCGCAAGCTTGCCGAGGAAAGTGCGCGCGCGGCACGAGAGGTGGCCGATACGAATGCGGCCGTGCGTCACGACATCGCGGCCGCCGTGACGTCCATGACCGAAGGCGAGCGCGACGTGCGCGACGTGGGAAGCGTTGCCGACGAAGCCAACCACGCCCTCGGCACGATGCTCGACGGCATCCGCCGCATCACCGACATCGTGATGGAGACGGCGGGCGTGTCACGAGAGCAGTCGGCGGCGATGGAGACCCTGACTGGCTCCATCGCCGGCATCCAGCGTGTCGCCGAGGACGCCTCGGCCCGGGCGGCCGCGGCGTCCCTCGTCGCGACGCAACAGACAACGGCACTCGACGGCCTGAGCGTAACCTCGCGACAGCTGGCTGAGCTGTCGGATCGCCTTCGACAGTCCGTGAGTCGTTTTGCCGTCACGGATGCGGCGGCCGTAGAGGCGCCACGCCGCGTGACCGCCGTCGCTCCCCTCGCGCCTCAACCCACCCGGGCGGTGCCGTCAGCGGTCGGAGCTCCCGCAGTGCCGTGAGGTGCGGGAGCACCAACTCGTGCCGGAAGCGCTCGAACATGCCGGTGCCGTCGTAGCGGTGACGGAAGTCTCCCGCCGTAATGTGCAGAAGCGTCCGCACGTGGCGGCCGAAGCTCTGCGGTGAACTGAACTCCAGGTGATACGCCACGTTCGCGATGGAAAAGCCAGCATTCTCGAACAGGCGTGCAGCGCGAACGAGCCGCGCCATGGCGAGATAGCGCTTCGGAGCCGGAAGACGCGCCCGGAAGAACCGGCTCATCAGCGTGCTGGGCAACACATCGAGATGCCGTGCGAGTGTCCTCACGCTGCTCACGCGCGGCGGACAGAGGAAGAGCGCCTCGAAGAACCGCCAGCAATCCTCGGGGGCGCCAGCGAGATCCATCGAGAGCTGCCCGAGCATACTCCGCTGCCCGCCATCACCGGCATCCGCCATGAGCGCACCTCGCAGCTCACGCCAGCCGCCGGGCTGGCGAACGTCAACCAGACGGCGAATGCCGGAGTGGCCGAGGGCAAGCACCGCATGCGGAGCACGCCTCTCGAAGTCGCTGAGCAGCGCGACCGCGCGCACGCGTGGAAACTCGCGCACCAGCGAGGCGAGCCGCGTAGCGAGTGGGCCGGCACAGCTGACGGACACGAGCACGGCTTGCACCGGTCGCGACTTCAGGTCGTGGATGATGTCCTCCACGGAGTCGCGATGCAGCGTCTGGTAGCATCCTTCGCCCGCGGCGTCGACACGCAGCCGCTCGGTCGCGGTGAGCAACGTCGTGATGGGCGGGAGATTCGAGCTGTTCCTGGCATCGTACGACATGGTTCGGTCCTCCTTGGGCAGCGGTGGGGAAGGCGTAATCGACACGCTTCGATGACGCCGGAGCAGATTATAGGCGCCACCGTCATTCACTCGTCATTTCGCACCGACGGCGATCAGTACGCAGTCGGCCGAAATCCGCTATGTTTCAGGTGGATGTCGCCGGCCGGACGGTCGCGAGCGTGCAGACGCTCGAGGAAAGTCCGGGCTCCGGAGGGCGCGCTGCCAGGTAACGCCTGGGCGGTGTCGAAAGGCACCGACGGACAGTGCAACAGAGAACAGACCGCCGATGGCTCCGGTTCGCCGGAACACAGGCAAGGGTGAAACGGTGGGGTAAGAGCCCACCGCACGACCGGCAACGGTCGTGGCACGGCAAACCCCAGCGGGAGCAAGGCCAAATAGGCAGCGAGGGACGGCCCGTCCCGACCAAGACGCTGCGGGTCGGCTGCTCGAGGGCGCGGGTGACCGCGCTCCTAGAGGAATGACCGTCCGAGTGGCAACACTCGACAGAACCCGGCTTACAGGCCGGCGCCATCCACCCTCTTCTCCCACGCGCCACGTGGCGCGAGAGAATTAGTAGCGTTTAGCTACCAATTGAGGCCTCGCTCAGTCGTCCTCGCGACGCCCGAGTCGGTCGCTGGTCCGTGCATCCTGCAGGAAGCCGCGGCGAGGCACCCAGCGCCCTGCGAACACCTGACGGAGCGTACGCCAGATGAGCCGTACCACGGCCACGAGGAGCACAAGGAGGACGAGCGCGAAGGCCAGCGTAAGAAACGGGTGCCGCCACACCGCGAGCGAGATGACGCTCACGAGGCCGAGCTCCGCCGTGCTTGTCAATCCGTTGCTGATCGGCTCCGGTGAAACATCCACGGCGTAGCGGATGCCGAGCTTGGTGGTGTGCGTAGTGGTGGCGAGGCCACCACCGATGAGCGCCGCAAGCAGCACGAACGCCGGATCGCCATGCCACGCGGTGGCGGCGGCGAGCGCAGCCGCGGCCGGTGGACGGATGAGCGAGTGCACGGTGTCCCACGCCGAAGCGACGGCGGGCACAAGGGACGCCGTGAACTCGATGAGCGCGAGCAGGAGTGCGACCGCGACCACCCATCCGGAGCTCAGGCCCGACAAGGCCCCCGGAAGCGGACCGATCAATCCCAGCCGAGCGGCGAGACCAATGATGCCCACGGTGGCGTACAGGTTGAGCCCAGCCGCGTAGGCTACCCCTGCCGCCTGCGCCAGCGTCTGCAGTGCATTCACGGCCTACCTCTGTGCGAGCTCGCGGCCATTGATCGCCGAGACGCGACCGCACATGGCCCTTCCCCCCCTGACTGCTACCCCGCAGCCAGGGAACCGATCATTTCACTCAGTCCACCAGGCGAAGCGGCATGACGAGGCAGAGATAGCTGGCCGGATCGTTCCACCCTTCCGGTTCCACGGTCGCAGCACGTTCAGGCGCCTTGAAGGTCATCTTCACCTCTTCCGTGGGGATGTACCGCAGGATCTCGAGCAGGTAGCTCGCATTGAAACCGATGTCGAGCTGATCTCCCGTGAAGCGGACGGGCAGCTCGTCCGTCGCCTCACCCAGATCCGGCGTCTGCACACTGAAGCGCAGCATGCCCGCGTTGAACGACAGCCGGATTCGGTGCGTCTGGTCCGACGCGATGACGGACATGCGCTTCAGCGCGCTCGTCAGCGCCTGCTTATCGGCAATCGCGATCCGATCATTGTCCTTGGGGATGACCTGATCGTAGTTGGGATACGGTCCCTCGATGAGCCGCGTAAAGACGGCAGTAAAGGGAGACCGAAAGCCCAGATGATTCTCACCCCGCGCGATCTCGAGCTCCTCGTCAGCCGGGAACAGCCGCCGGATCTGCTCGAGCGCCTTCGGCGGAACGATGAGATCCGCTGCGGGTGCTCCACTCGAGCGGATGGGTACTTCCATCTTCGCCAGGCGGTGACCGTTCGTGGCCACCATCCGCATCGTTTCCGGCTTCAGCTCCCAGAGGACACCATTCAGGATCGGCCGACTCTCTTCCGTGCTGACGGCAAACGAAGTGTGCGAGATGAGCTTCTGCAGATCACCGGACCGGATGCGCCAGCTCTCATCGAAGCGAACGACGGGAAAGCTCGGAAACTCATCGCGCGGAAGGCCGAGAATCTTGAAGTGCGAACGTCCGCAGTCCAGCGTGACTCGCTGCTCACCTGCAGCTGCGATCTTCACCGGTGAGGGTGGAAGCTCGCGGGCAATCTCGCTCAACTTCTTCGCCGGAATGGTGATCGCGCCCGTCGACTCGACATCAGCGAGCACCTCAGTGCTCACCGCAATGTCGAGATCGGTGCCGGAGAGCCGGATCCCCTTGTCCGTGGTCTCCATCAGGATGTTCGCCAGAACGGGCAGCGTCGTCTTGGCGGGAATGCTCGCCGCGACGGCTGTCAGCCCTTCCTGGAGCTTCTCCCGGGAAATCGTGAACCGCATTACCGCTCCTGGGTGCCGGGTATGTGCAAAGCGGGGATCCTGCTCTTCTGCTCTATGTAAGAGATGAATCTAGCAGTAGCCGTAGAGCCTGTTGAGTTGTGGACAAAACACTCAAGTCCGCGTCAAGACAAGTGTTGGCTCCTGCGTACAGGCGTGGGTCCTGTGTCGACAAGTTCGTGAGTGCACAGGTTTGAGGTTGCATGCAACTCGAGTGGCCCCTGATGGTCACGGAAACTGTGGACGACTGGGGACAATCCGGTCGCGATCCCGATCGCATGTGGAGAAAGCTGCTGAATGACTCTCAAGCGGCAAGGGCTTCGAGCTGCGCACGCAGCTTTCCCACGCGCTGTGCAAAAGCCGGATCCTCGCGAAGCATGCTGGCCACGCGATCGAGGCTGTGGATGACCGTGGAGTGATCTCGTCCACCAAACGTTGCGCCGATCTCCACCAGTTGAAGGCTCAGAAGCTCGCGCATCAGGTACATGGCGACCTGTCGCGGCGTCGTCAGGGCCTTGGTGCGTGTCTTGGACCGGAGTCCCTCGGTGGTGACTCCCCATTCCCTGGCGACCGCCTGCTGAATGGTGTCGGTATTGACGCCGGTCACTCCGGGACCTGTGTTTTCGCCGGGGCGCAGCTTGTCCCGTAACGCCTCGCGGGCCACGTCCACCGTGATCTCGCGATGCTTGAGGGAGGCATAGGCGAGCAGCTTGATGATGGAGCCTTCCAGCTCGCGCACGCTCGAGCGCACGTGCTCGGCGATGAAGCGGATGACATCTTCCGGTATCGTCATCTCGAGGTGATCGAGGAGCGCCTTGTTGCGCAGGATGGCGATCCGGTGCTCGAGGTCCGGCAGTTCGATGTCGGCGACCATTCCCCACTGGAAGCGGCTCACGAGCCGGGCCTCGAGTCCAGGGATCTCCGAAGGTGGACGGTCACTGGTAAGGATGATCTGGCGTCCCGCCTCGTAGAGCGCATTGAAGGTGTGGAAGAACTCCTCCTGGGTGGCTTCCTTCCCCTTCAGGAAGTGCACGTCGTCCACGAGAAGCAGGTCGGTCTCCCGATAGCGCCGCCGGAATTCCTGCGTCGTGCGGTTCTGAATGGAGCCGATCATCTCGTTGGTGAACTGCTCGGTCCCGATGAACGTGATGCGCGTTTCCGGGTGGCGAGCGAGGACGTCGTGAGCCACCGCCTGCATGAGGTGGGTCTTTCCGAGCCCGGTGTCCCCGTAGAGGAAGAGCGGATTGTAGACCTTGCCGGGCGCCTGAGCGACGGCGTGTGCGGCAGCGGCGGCGAGCTCGTTCGACTTGCCGATGACAAAATGGTCGAAGGTATAGCGCTCACTCAGCTGTGCGTTGATACCGCCGCGTTTCTGTTGTTCTTCTGTCGCCTTCTGGGCCGGTGGCGGGGCGACGAACAGGTCCATCTGGTTCCGTGTCTTGCGCTCCTCATGCACGCGGAAGACGACGGACAGCGGGTGGCCCAGCGCCACCGGCGCGAGGCTGGTGAGGAGGCCAGCGTGCTTGGATTCATTCCAGTCGGCCGCGAACTGATCAGGCGATCCGACGATGATGGTGCCCTCCTCCAATGCCAGCGGCTCGGTCGGCTCGAGCCACGTCCGAAACGTTTGTTCCGGAAGCTCGAGCCGTGCGCGATCGAGCAGGCGTGTCCAGACTTCGGTCGCCGAGAGCGTCATGGCGTATGTGGATAACTGGAAGGGGCGGGGGAGCGAAGCTATTCCGGGCCTGTGGAAAAAGCAAACGGTCCGCTCGGAATCCGGACGGATATGGATGGCGAAGCCTCGCTTCACGATGGTTCGCCAGCTACATCAGTTGCCTTGACCTATCTCACTGTCTCCGCTAACTTTACCAATCTGTGCCTTAGTTGCCGCCGATTCTGGCGAGTTCGTTCAGACCGTACCTGGAGTAGTCATGGGGAAGCCCACCTACCGCCCGCGCAACACGCGGCGTGTGAAGACGCACGGGTTCCGTGCGCGGATGGAGACGAAGTGGGGCCGTGCGACGCTGGCCCGCCGCCGCAAGAAGGGGCGCAAGCAGCTCACTGTCCGGATCCCGGACAAGTACGCGGGAGCCTAGGACGCCCCAGGCGTCACTCGGCTTTCCGCGCCATGCACGCATCACGCGAGGCGCGGACCTGCAACGCATCGCGCGAGAGGGGAAGCGTATTCGGTCCGGTCATCTCGATGTCCGGGTCGTCGCTTCCCCTCTCGCGCATCCGGGAGCCAGCATGCGCGTGGGGCTGATTGTGCCGCGCCACCGGCAGAGTGCGGTCGCACGCAACCGACTCAAGCGTCGCCTGCGCGAACTGACCCGCCTCCGACTGTTGCCGAGCGGGTTACCGTTCGATGTCGTGTTGCGTGCGCGGCCCGAGACCTACGCCGCGGCGTTCGACCAGCTCGGTACCGAGATCGACCGGGTGCTCACGCAACTCGAACGTTGGGCTTCCGCGACAGCATCTCCCGACTTCCCGCCGCCCGCGACACCGAGTTCCTCATGATGCGAACGATGTTCATCCTGCTCGTGCGTGGCTACCAAGTGAGCCTTGGCCACCTGCTTCCCTCGGCATGCCGTTATTATCCTAGCTGTTCCGTGTATGCCATCGAGGCGCTCGAGCGCCATGGGGCATGGCGCGGTGGATGGCTTGCGCTCCGCCGCATCGGGCGGTGTCACCCCTTCCGATCCGGCGGATACGATCCGGTGCCTTGACGAGCCCGCGGGCTCGTTGGGCCAATCAGCCTATGGATAAGCGCTTCTTTCTCGCACTCGTGCTGACAGCGATCGTCATCGTCGGCACGCCGTTCCTGTTTCCGGGTGCCCGGTCACGGTCGAAGGCCGTGGACTCCACGCAAGTCATCCCGGGCCGCGGCGACACCACTGCGGCGGCTGCTGCAACCTCGCCCGCGCGTCCGGTCACGCCTGCGGTGACGCCGGCAGCAGCGCAGGTAACCGCGCGTGACTCGACCACCGCGACGGCGCCGCAGGCAGCGACCGTGGCGGCACGGCCCGAGACCACCGTGGTGGACACGCGCCTGGCGACGTATGCGTTCAGCTCCCGGGGTGGCGTGCCGGTTTCGGTGGTGCTGGACAGCTACCCGTCGCGCCAACCGTCCGCACGTCATCGCGCTGCGGAGCTCGTGCGTCCCAATTCGGCCCTGATGGGCTATCGCTTCGCTGTGGGAGCAGACACGATCGCGCTCGATCGCACGCCACTCGTGCTCCAGCGGAGCACGACACCCACGGGCGCTCCCGTGCTCACGTACACCGGCCGGTCGGCGGGCCATGATGTGCGTCTCACGTATACGTTCGTACCCGACAGCTTCCTCGTCCGTGTATCCGGCGCGGTGAGCGGCGCCCCGGACAGGAGCACCCTCCTGCTCGACCTGCCCCGTGGCCTGCAGTCCAACGAGGCCGACACGCTCGACGACATCCACCATCTCGGCGTGAGCTTCCGGACCTCGCGTGGGGACGTGACGAGTGTCGGCTTCGCGAAGCTCGATACAGGGGAGGTGCGCATAGAGCCCGGGCCCCTCGACTGGGTGGCGACACGGGACAAGTACTTCCTGGTGGCGTTCCGGGCGCCGGCGAAACAGCCCTTCGCCGCGCTCCGCCTGAAGGGAGAGCCGCGCGCCGGAAAGAGTGCGCGGGACATCGAGGCGACGGCCGCGCTTCCGCTTCGCGCCGGCGCCGCCACGTTCGACCTCTACACCGGTCCCCAGGACT
>DASTGQ010000348.1:0-4140 GCA_035718985.1 Gemmatimonadaceae bacterium | reverse complement strand
CGACAGCTCACGCTGGTGGGGCTGGCCTCCATCTGCTACGGCGTGCTGTTCGCCGTGGAGGGAACCGGGTTGTGGCTGGAGAAGCGGTGGGCCGAGTACCTCACCATCGTCGCGACGGGATCGCTCATCCCCTTCGAGCTGTACGAGCTCGTGCGCTCGCACACGGTGGTCCGCGTGCTGGCGCTCGTCCTGAACGTGGCCGGCGTCATCTACCTCGTGTACCGGCTGCGACATCCGGTGAGGGTGCCACAGCCGGCGTGAGCGCGGCGTTGCGTACGGGCCTTCACACTCCGGTCAGCGCGGCAGCAGTCGGCTGAGCGCGTCCACCACGTCCTCGATCTGTGCGGACGTGTGGTGCGCGTTCATGATGAACCGCAGGCGGCTCTGCCCGGGCGCGGTGGCGGGAAAGACGATGGCGTCCACGTGATAGCCAGCGTCGCGGAGGCCGGTCGAGATCCGCACGCACTCGGCGTCGTCGCCCACGTGCACGGGGACGATGGGCGTCTGGTCCGCGAGCGGCTCGATCCCCCACGCCCTCAGGCGCTCGACGAACAGGCGCTGGTTGGCCCAGAGCTGCGCTCGCCGTTCCGGCTCGTCGGTGACCATGTCGATGGCCTCGAGCACCCCGGCCGCCTGGTCGGGCGGCAACGTTGACGTGAAGCCGAACGCCGAGCAGCCGAAGCGAAGGAGCTGGGTGAGGTAGGCGTCCGTGGCGACGAAGCCGCCGATGCACCCGTACGCCTTGCTCAACGTGCCCATGTGGATGAGGCGCGGGCTCTCCACGCCGAAATGCTCGGCCGTGCCGCCGCCGCGCGGCCCGAGCACGCCGGTTCCGTGCGCGTCGTCCACGTACACCGCGGCGTCGTACCGGTCGGCGAGCGCCAGCATGTCGGGGAGCGGAACGATGTCTCCGTGCTGGCTGAAGACACCGTCGGTGACGATGATCTTTCCCGGCACCGCCGACGCCGCGAGCTGCTCCTCGAGGTGGTTCATGTCGAGGTGGCGATACGCGAACGATGGCGCCCCCGAGGCGCGGATCCCCTCGCGGATGCTGAGGTGGTTGAACTCGTCGGTGAAGAAGGCGTGCTTCCACGGCGTGCGCGGCCGGTAGCCGAAGGCACGCGCGAGGTTGGCCGTCTTCACGAGCGCCGGCAGCACACCGAGGTTCGTGAGGTAGCCGGTGGCGAAGAGGAGCGCGGACTCCTTTCCCTTGATCTCGGCGAGGCGCGCCTCCAGCCGGTCGTACAGCTCGAGATTCCCGCCCAAGAGGCGTGACTCGCAGTTGCCCACGCCGTACTGCTCGAGCGCGGCGTGCGCACGCGCCTTCATGCGCGCGCTCGTGGCGAGTGCCAGGTAGTTGTTCGTGCTGAAGGACACGAGGCGCCGCCCATCGCTCACGAACGACGGGTCGGGCAGCGTGCTGGGGGTGATGTCGGCGCGCTGCGTGCCTCGCTCGGCGAGCCACGCGCCCACTTCCTGGAGATCGTTCATTTCCGTTCCTATGGGCGATAGCGCCGCGCGACGAGCACGGCGTTCATGCCGCCGAAACCGAATGAGTTGGACATCACCACGTCGAGCGCCTTCTCGCGCGCCACGTTGGGCACGTAGTCCAGGTCGCACGCCGGATCGGGGATGTCGAGGTGCGCCGTGGGCGGGAGCACGTTGGCGTTCATGGCGAGGATCGCCGCGAGCAGCTCGGTGGCGCCGGTGGCGCCCATGAGGTGCCCGTGCAGCGCCTTGGTGGAGGAGACGGGCACGCCGTCGGCACCGGCGCCGAACACTTCCCGGAGCGCCTGCGTCTCCACCACGTCACCCACCGTGGTTGCGGTGCCGTGCGCGTTCACGTAGTCCACGTCCTCCGGGGTGACACGCGCATCGGCGAGCCCGGCGCGCATCGCGCGCACCTGCCCTGCGGCGTCGGGACGCGAGATGTGGGAGGCGTCACCGGCGTTCCCGTATCCCACGAGCTCGGCGTAGATGTGCGCGCCACGACGCTCGGCACGATCGGCGCTCTCGAGGACGAGTGCGGCGGCACCCTCCCCGAGCACGATCCCCGTGCGGTCGGCCGCGAACGGCTTGCAGCTTCGCGCCGGATCCAACGGATCGGCGTGGGCGAGCGCCTGCATCGCGTCCCACGCGCGGAGGTTTCCGTTGGTGACGAGCGCCTCGGAGCCGCCGGCGACCACCACGTCGGCGTAGCCGGCGCGAATGGCGCGCATCGCCTCGCCGACGCTCGTGGCGGAGGACGAGCAGGCCGTGGAGAAGTTGAGCAGCGGCCCGCGCAGGCCGTTGGCGATGGAGACCTGGCCGGCCGCGGCGTTATTCATGCCGAGCACGACGGCCGTCGGGCGGACGCGACCGCTGCCCGCATGGAGCTGGCGGTAGGATTCCTCCATGGACGTCGCGCCACCCAGCCCCGTGCCCCAGTAGACGCCGGCGGTCAGCGTCTCCTGCTCGGACAGGCCGAGCGTGGCGTCGGCCAGCGCTTGCTGCGACGCCACCAGCGCGAACTGCGTCGCGCGGTCGAGCTGCGACGCCTGATGCGGCCGCCACCAGGCGCCAGGGTCGAAGTCCACCAGGCCGGCGACGAGCTGGTCGCCCGCACCCACGCTCTCGGGCACCCGACGAATCCCCGACCGCGCGCCGAGGAGCGAGTCGAGGAAGGTGGACGTGGACTCTCCGATCGGCGTGACGAGCCCGACGCCGGTTACGACGACTCGCGACATTCCGGACGCTACGCGGTGGCGGACGGGCGGGCGCCGAGCAGCGAGTCGATGACGTCGGCGAGCTGGTGCAGCGTGCGCACCTGCGCCACTGATTCCTGCGGGACGGACAGCGCGAACTTGTCCTCGACCTCGAACATGAACTCGAGGAAACCGAGAGAGTCGATTCCGAGCTGGTCGAGCGGAGCGTCGGCGTCGATCGTATCGATCTCGACGCCGAACTGCTTCGCGGCAAGCTCCTTGATGCTTTCCAGGGTATTCACGGGATGCGACGAAGTGGGGGTGTGGCGGGGAGGGGGCCGCGATGATACTCCGCGCGACGGCAATTGTACGGCGCGCATGCTGACCAGGTACTGACACCTAATACCCGCATGTCCCCCTTCCTGATTGTTCGCGGCGCCCTCACCCCTCTGCTCGCCCTCCTTGCGCTCGGGCACTCCACGGGAGCCGTGCCGGTGCAGCCTTCGCCGGTGGGGTTCTGGACGACGGTCAGCGACGACGACGGCCGCCCCACCGCCGTGGTGGAGATCAGCGAGCGGGACGGGGAGCTCTTCGGCGTGGTGCGGGCGCTGCTGGTGCCGGCCACCCACGACGACAGCCTCTGCGGCCGATGCAGTGGGGCGCGCCGGAACCAGCAGATCGTGGGGCTCGAGATCCTGAGCCACATGCGGCCGCACGGCAGTGAATGGTCGGGGGGCGAGGTGCTGGACCCGGAGAGCGGGCGGAGCTACCGCGCCACGATGCACCTCGCGGACGACGGCCGTCGGCTCGTCGTGCGGGGGTACATCGGCAGGCCGTTGTTCGGGCGGTCGCAGAGCTGGTACCGGCGCGCGGCGCCTGCGACTGATCGCGCCGCGAGACGTCCGCTTCGGGAACCCGGACTCCCTGCCGCCTCGGCGTCACAGCCGGGAGGCATCAGGCCGGGTCAGGGCGTGTAGCGCCACCACAGCTTGGGGCCATTGCCTCGCTCGCCGCCGCGACGCGGTGCGGCGCCGCGCGAAGATACGTCGCGAGGAACGCGCCGACCCGCTGCTCGTACGCCTCCCCCGCAAAGGCGTAGAGATCCTCGTGCGCGGCCCCCCTCACCGCCCAGAACTCCTTCGGCCCGCGCGCCTGCGCGAACAGGGCACGCGCCTCGGCGATCGGTGTGTACGAATCCCGCGTGCCCGACAGCACGAAGACGGGCGCGCCCGCATCGGCGATGTGATCGATCGGTCGCAGCGCGGTCTCCGCGACGCCGATCTGCGCCCCCACGCCGCGAATGAGGAGAGAGGCGGCCCACCGGTTCAACCAGCCGAATGGCCCGAGCCACACGCCGAGTCGTCCTTCCACCGCCTCGCGAATGGTCGGATACACCGACTCCAGCACGAATGCGTCGGCTCGGAGCGGACCGGGACCGAGCAGCGCGGCCGCGCCA